>DNFG01000002.1 GCA_003487005.1 Bryobacterales bacterium | reverse complement strand
CACGGAGCACTCGATGTGCCATCCGGGGCGGCCGCAGCCGATAGGAGTATCCCAGCCGGGTTCGCCGGCTTTTTGCGCCTTCCAAAGGACGAAATCGCGGGCATCGTCCTTTTCATATTCGTCAACATCGACGCGGGCTCCGGCAATATTTCCAGCCAGATTAATTTTGGAAAGGCGGCCGTACGAAGGAAAGCTGCCAATACGAAAATAAACAGATCCGTCGGAAGAATAAGTATGGTGTTTTTCGGTCAGGCCTTCAATCATCCGCACCATGTCGTCGATGTGGTGGGTGGCGAAAACGAGGCGCTCCGGTTTTTCAAGACGCAGCCGGGCGGAGTCTTCGAGGAACGCTCCGGTGTACTGGCGGGTGTAGTCGTCGAGCGAGAGCCCCCGCTCCATGGCGTTCCGAATGATCTTGTCCTCGACATCGGTGATGTTCATGACGTGATCGAGGGCGAAACCGCGCAGACGCAGGGTGCGGCGGAGCACATCCTGGAAGGCAAAGGTCCGGAAGTTGCCGATGTGGACGTAGTGATAAACGGTCGGTCCGCATGTGTACATGCGGACGGTCCGGCCGTCGAGCGGCTGAAATTCTTCAAGCTGCTGAGAGTAGGTGTTGTAGAACCGCAATGGCATGAGGCGATAGACTATCTAGTTTACCCCTTGCGCGCGATCCGTTTCGAACTTGAAGCCGTTTGTCCCGAGACCGGGGCACGTGCCGGGCGTTTGCACACGCCCCACGGGATCGTGGAGACCCCGGTATTCATGCCGGTTGGCACGCAAGCCACCGTGAAAGGCGTGCTGCAGCGGGATCTGGCCGAGGAACTGGGGGCGCGGATCATCCTGGGGAACACCTACCACCTCTTTCTGCGGCCGGGCCATGAACTGATCCGGAAGTTCGGGGGCCTGCATGGCTTCATGCAATGGGACCGGGCAATTTTGACGGATTCCGGCGGCTTTCAGGTGTGGTCGCTGAGCAAGCTTCGGAAGGTCAGGGAGGAGGGGGTGGTGTTTCAGTCCCACTTGAATGGAGACCGCCACCTGTTCACTCCGGAGTCCGTGGTGGATGTGCAGCGGGCGCTGGGCAGCGACATCATGATGGTCCTTGACGAATGCACGGACTATCCCGCCACGGAGAAGGACGCCCGCCGCTCCATGGAACTGACGGTCCGGTGGGCGCGGAGGGCCTTCGCGCATTACCGGACGCAGGGGGGCGAGGCCGAGGGGCGGCAGGCCCTGTTTCCGATCGTGCAGGGCTCCATGTTCGCGGAGTTCCGGCGGGAGTGCGCCGCTCAGTTGGTGGAGTTGGACGCCGACGGCTACGCGATCGGGGGCCTCAGTGTGGGGGAACCCCGGCCCTTGAGCCTTGAGATGACCGAGGCAGCGGAGCCTTTGCTGCCGGCGGACCGGCCACGCTACGTGATGGGAGTGGGCATGCCGGGGGAGTTGCCGGAGTATGTCGCGCGCGGAATCGACATGATGGACTGCGTACTGCCGTCGCGGAATGCGCGCAACGGATGCCTGTTCACCAGCGAGGGGAAGTTGATCATCAAGCAGGCGCAGTACCGCGAAGATCCGCGGCCGGTGGACCCCGCCTGCGGATGCCTGACGTGCAGGAGTTACTCGCGCGCCTATCTTCGACATTTGTTCGTCGCCGGAGAGATGCTCTACAGCACCCTGGCGACGATCCACAACATCGCGCATTACCTTGACATCATGCGCCGAATGCGCGAGTCTATTGTGCTTGGGACGTTTCCTGCGTTCCTGCAATCCGTGCGCACATCGCCCTTGGCCGCCGGTGACTGATCCGGTAGCCTCGACCGCGTGGTGGGGGCGGTGAGCGTGGAGTCACGTCAGGCCGGACCTGGTGAGCGTCAATGAGCTTTCTCCTACTTCAGACGACTTCAGCGCCCAATCCGCTGCTACAATTTCTCCCGATCATCGTCATCTTCGGCATCTTTTACTTCCTCCTGTTCATGCCGATGCAGCGGCAGAAGAAACAGCAGGCGAAGATGCTCGCGGAGTTGAAGACAGGCGACCACGTGCTGACGAACGGCGGGATCGTGGGATCGATCGTGGCGATCAATGAAGACGACACGATCGTGGTCCGGGTGAAGCCGGACGGTGTCAAATTGCAGATGGCGCGCGGCGCGGTAGCGAGCCTGTTGAATCTTGAGAAGAAGAGTTAAGAAACCGGTAATCATCCACCATGAGCAATCTGAAATGGAAAGCGCTGATCATTGTGCTGACAAGTCTGGTGTGCCTCTACGGCATCATCGGGCTGCCGAAGTCCAAGGATGAGCTGATCGCGAATTGGAGCCAGAACATCAAGCTGGGGCTGGACTTGAGAGGCGGGACGCTGCTCGTGCTGCAGGTGCAGTTGCAGGACGCCTTCAAGGCCGAAGCAACCACTCAGGTCGAACGGATCAAGGAAGAACTGAACCGGCAGGGGATTCCGTTCAGCGCGGTCGAGATCGACTACGAACCCACCTCGCTGGACGATGCCGAACGGACGTCGATCGCCGTCAAGGGCGTGCCGGCGGACCGGATTTCCACCTTCCGGTCGGCGATGACGGAGTTGATGCCGGCCTGGAACCTCACAGGCGTCTCGTCAACAGACTACCGGCTGGAGATCAAGACCACAGAAGCGCTTGAACTGAAGCGGCAGACTCTGGAAGGAGCGATGCAGACCATCGAAAGCCGCATTAACGGGCTGGGGCTGGCCGAAGCCAGCGTCCAGCAGCGGGGCGGCGCCGATTCCGAAGCCGAAATCCTGATTTCCCTGCCCGGTCTGGATGATCCCGCGCGGGTCAAGTCCATTCTGCAAACGGCGGCCATGCTGGAGTTGTACGAGGTCAAGGGCGGCCCGTATCCCCGGCAGGAAGATGCTTATGGGGCCAACGGCGGCGTGTTGCCGCTGGGCACGAAGCTCATCCGGTCCACTACCCGGGCCGGCGAGCAGGGCGAAGGCTGGTTCCTGGTCGCCCGGACACCGGTCATTACCGGCCGCGACCTGCGCGATTCCCGGCCGATGCAGGATGAATTCGGCAAATGGGAGACCTCGTTCGTGCTTTCGCAGGAGTCCAAAGGCCGCTTCGGGCGCTTCACGGAAGCCAATGTCAACAACCGCCTGGCAATCGTCCTGGACAACCAGGTCCGGAGCGCGCCGGTCATCCAGAGCCGCATCGACGACCAGGGGCGCATCACAGGCGCGGGTACCCAGCAGGAAGCTTCGGATCTGGCGCTGGTTTTGCGCGCTGGTTCGCTGCCGGCCGGCGTGCAGTATCTGCAGGAACAGACAGTCGGACCTTCCCTCGGCGCGGATTCGATCCGCCAGGGCTTGACCGCCGCCGCCGCAGGCATCGGCCTGGTGATCATCTGCATGCTGGTGTACTACCGGATGAGCGGCATTAATGCGACCGTTGCGCTGATTCTGAACGCCTTGATCCTGGTCGGCGTGCTGGCTTATCTGGACGCCGTTCTGACGCTGCCGGGCATTGCGGGCATCATTCTGCTGATCGGCATGGCCGTGGACTCCAATGTGCTGATCTTCGAGAGAATCCGCGAAGAACTGGCGGCAGGTAAGGCCGTTCTCGCCGCGATCGATAACGGATTCAGCAAGGCGTTCCTGACGATCATCGACACCCACGTGACCACCGTCGTCAGCTGCGCGTTCCTGTTCATGTTCGGGACGCCGGCGATCCGGGGCTTCGCGGTTACGCTGGTGATCGGGCTGGCGGCAAATGTGTTCACGGCGATTTTTGTCTCGCGGGCGATCTTCCAATGGGTCGTCTCCCGACAGCGCGGCAAGATCGCATTGAGTATCTAGGATGATTTGTGATACGTTGAGCGGGTTCCGCGAGCGGGGCCCGAAGCTGGTCTGCCGGCCCGGGGCGTTCAGGCGCCCGGGCGGCATGTGCTAACCCCATGGAGCTATTCAAGAACCCCAACATCGACTTTCTCGGCCGCAAGGGCATTTTCTTTGCGCTCTCGGCCCTGCTGCTCGCCGGCGGAATCGGCAGTCTTGTGACGAAGGGCGGCCTGAAATACGGCATCGACTTCACGGGCGGCGCCGCGGTGCCGGTCCGATTCACCGAGGCGCCACCGATCGACAAGATCCGCTCGGCCGTCGCTGCCAAGATTCCCGGCGAAATTGCCGTTCAGGAGGTGTCCACCGAGCACGAAGTGATCATTTCGACGATGCTCGACGCGACACAGGATCCCGCGGCTCAGGAAAAGGCCATTCAGGAAGCACGCGGCCTGATCGTCGCCGCGCTGAATGAGAACTTCGCCGATCCCAGCGGCAAATTCGACTTCAACAACGCCTCCACTCAGGCGCTGGCGGAACACTTGCGGGAACCCTTCCAGCGGGCGGGCATCGGCATCAGCGACCAGGAACGTGAACGGCTTGCCACGGAGATGATTTCCTTCAGAAACACGCCGCCACGATCCGGCCTCCTCACCAGTTTCGACCAGTTGAAGGAGGTCGAAGGCGTCACTCCGGCAATGATTCAGGTGATCAGCCAGGAGTGTTCGCTGGCTTCGTTCGGCATCCGCGGCGCGGAGGTCGTCGGTCCGAAGATCGGCCGGGAGTTGAGAAACAAGGCATTCCTGGCCACCCTGTACGCCCTGGCCGGCATGCTGGTCTACATCGCCTTCCGTTTCGAATTCATTTATGGCGCCGCGGCGGTGATCGCCGTTCTGCACGATGTGCTCATCACGCTCGGGCTGTTCTCGCTGTTCGACAAAGAGATCTCGCTGAACGTCGTCGCGGCTTTGCTCACGCTCGTCGGTTACTCCATGAACGATACGATCGTCATCTTCGACCGGATTCGCGAGACTCTGAAGTTGAGCCGGCGGGATTCCTATTTGAAGGTAGTGAATGATAGTATCAATCAGACATTGAGCCGGACCGTGCTGACCTCGAGTCTCACCTTCATCACGGCGCTCGCGCTGTTACTGTTTGGTGGTCCGGTGTTGAACGGGTTCTCGTTTGTGCTCGTGGCTGGCATTCTCGTCGGGACGTACTCGTCCATCTTCATTGCCAGCCCGATTCTGGTCTACTGGCAGGGAGTGATGGAAGCCCGCCGCCAGGCGAGGAAGTAGCAAAAAGGACTCGGAAAGATGGAATCAGCGGGAACTAAGTCGTTTCGCTGGTGTCCAAAGATGCAGAGAACGGCCCTCGGCGTGTCCGGGGGCATGGATCGAAGGAGAAGGTAGCCCATGTTCGAACAAACGTTCGTGGAAGGAAGCGCGAAAACCAACAAGAGTTGGACAGTGATGCTTTCCTTCGCCCTGCAGATCTGCTTGATCATCGTGGCAATTATCATCCCGTTGCTCAATCCGGAACTGCTCCCCAAGACAGCGCTCAGCACCATGCTGGTAGCGCCTCCTCCCCCGCCTCCGCCTCCTCCGCCGCCGCCGCCTGCCGCCCAGGTTGTCAAGATTCAGAAAGTGATTCCCCGGCAGTTCGACGGTTCCAAGCTGATGGCGCCGAAGCAGGTGCCCAAGGAAATCGCGATGATCCGGGAAGATGAGCTTCCCATGTCCGCCGCGACGGGCGTGGTGGGCGGCGTTCCTGGTGGGGTCCCCGGTGGTACGCCGGGCGGCGTGATCGGTGGAATTATTGGCGGAGTCGCTTCGGCCGCGCCGCCCCCTCCGCCCCCGCCAGTCAAAGTGGAGGCCCCCGCGGCGCCGAAGCGCATCAACGTGGGCGGCAACGTCCAGAAAGCCCGCCTCATCAACCAGCCGCGGCCGACCTATCCGCCGCTCGCCAAACAGGCGCGCATTCAGGGCACGGTTCGTTTTACCGCCATCATTGGCCGGGATGGCAACATCCTGAACCTCACGGTTGTCAGTGGACACCCGCTGCTCGTTCAGTCGGCCACGGATGCGGTGAAACAGTGGCGTTATCAACCCACTCTGCTCAATGGTGAGCCGGTGGAAGTGGTCACGCAGATTGACGTCAACTTCACGTTGAGTCAGTAAGTAGACAGTATTGTTGGCAGTATCGGATTCGCAAATTCAACTCGCAGGAGAATTAAGATAACATGCTTGTTCAGCTTCAACTCTGGGCGTTCCTGTTCCTCCAGGAGACCGTTTCGTTTGACCTCCGGGGCATGTGGGACCAGATGGGATGGATGGCCAAGGCCGTCGTCGTCATTCTGTTCATCATGTCCGCCTGGTCGATCGGTGTCATGATCGACCGTCTCATCGTCTTCAATGCCGCGCGCAAACAGTCTCGCCTGTTCGCCCCGGCCGTGGCCGGCGCATTGCGCGAAGGCAAGCTCGACGAAGCCATCAAGATCGCCGACCGCTACAAGAAGAGCCACCTGGCCAAGGTTGTGGTTGCCGGTCTGCAGGAATTCCGCGCCCACGAAGTGAGCAGCGAAATCCCTGGTGAGCACGTCGAAGCCTCCGGCCGTGCGCTCGAACGCGCTACCGCCATCGTGCACTCGGAACTCGAACGCGGCATCAGCGGCCTGGCCACGATCGGTTCGACGGCTCCCTTCGTCGGCCTGTTCGGCACGGTCGTCGGCATCATCAATGCGTTCCAGGGCATTTCGACTGAAAAGTCGACGGGTCTTGGCGCGGTC
>DNFG01000344.1 GCA_003487005.1 Bryobacterales bacterium | reverse complement strand
GGGATTGTGTACGGGGATCTGGTGGTGGAGGGGCCGAGAACGGATTTACATTCGGGGGTTTACGGGGGGGCGGCGCCGAATCCGGTGATGGCAGTGGCGGAGATTCTGACGGCATTGAAAGGGCGGGACGGGAAGATTTCGATTCCGCATTTTTATGACCGGGTGGCGGAACCGGCGCCGGAGGAGATGGAGGCGTGGGCGCGATTGCCGTTTGACGAGGAGGAGTACCGGGCGAAGGAGGTGGGGTCGCCGGAACTGACGGGGGAGGCGGGGTATTCGGTGCTGGAGCGGGTGTGGGCGCGGCCGACGCTGGAGGTGCACGGGATTCGGGGGGGCTTCACGGGGGATGGGGCGAAGACGGTGATTCCGGCGCGGGCGGTGGCGAAGGTTTCGCTGAGGCTGGTGGCGGATCAGAGGCCGGAGGAGGCGGTGGAGCAATTGAAGTCGGCGATCGAGGGGGTGACGCCGATGGGGGTGCGGGCGCGGTTTGAGGTGCTGCACGCGGGGGCGCCGTCGCTGGTGAACCCGGACAGCGCGTTCATCCGGACGGCGGCGTCGGCGATGGAGGAGGTATTCGGGAACAAGACGGTGTACATGCGGTCGGGCGGGTCGATTCCGATTGTGGGGCTGTTTGACCGGCATTTGGGGATCCCGAGTGTTTTGATGGGTTTCGGGCTGCCGGACGACAATCTGCACGCGCCGAACGAGAAGTTTTACCTGGCGAACTTCGACCGGGGGATCGAGGCGGTGGCGCTGTATCTGGAGCGGTTGGGGTAGCGGGGGGGCCTTGAACCGAGGCAAAGAGCGAAGATCAGCCACACTCTCATCGTCGCTAGTCGGCTCGGTCAATGTCCTGAGGGTTAACTATGGGCGATCGCACTCAAGTGGATTTCTGAGTTTCCAGACCAACACATGCCGCTCCTGATTATCCTGCTTTCTTTGGTATGTATCTTCGTTGTCCTGCACCTCGGTCCATTGGGACCAGACGATGTCTTGGCCTTGGCCCATAAGAGACGACGTCACAAAATTAAGTCATTTTACACTTGGGCTCGCAATGAAACTGCAGTGGATCGGGATTTCAAGTCCTCGATGAACAAGAATGGCGCACTGCACAGCGTCAGCGAGCCCCTATCTTCGACCCCCTCACTGGTCGCTGCTCTACTGAAAGGAAAGAAGCACGAGTGGATTGTCTATGCCTTGGCCAAGGATGACGTAGTCCAGTTGATCTACTACAACAAAGGCCCTGATCGAACATCGGTAGCTCCAGCCATTAGCGCAGCTACTTTAGTCGGCCTTGCGCAGCGGGAAAATTCCCAAACAGTTCTGTGCTTTCACAACCACCCGAATGCGGTGATGCTGCCAAGTGAACAAGATCTGTACTCAGCCAGAGCACTGGGAGATACCTTGGAGTACTCAGGACTCGCGCTGATAGAGTTTGTCTGCGGTAGAGGACATTTCGTAGAGTATTACCGAGCGATACCAGACGAACTGTTTCCAGTGGATCAGTTCTGTCAACAAGTGCGCGACGAGAACGGAACCGGCCCCCTCCGCAACTTGAGACTTCACCTAGAGAGATACTTCTGAAGGCTCCGCGGACGGCAGAGAGAATGCTGCGCCGGCAGGCGGTGATCAAGTTGCTGCTGGGGCAGGCTTTGGGGCTTGGGGGGTCACAAGGACGCTGAGGGGGATTTTTTTGGGGGGAAACGGGGTGGGGCTGTAGCCTTAGATCGATTTGGTGCGCCATATCATCTGAAGCAGGAGAAGGTGCGGCCTGGGAACGGCAGGCGGCTTCCCTGCCCTGCATTCGTGGTAAGCTATTGGAATCAATAGAGATAGTTCGATAACGGGAGATTTTGTGAAGCGTTTACTGGTCATTATCGTGGTCATCGGCGTGGCGGGATTCATCGGATACCGCGTATGGGACGCGTATCAGGCCAAGCAGGTGGCGGACGGCAAGGGGGCGAAGGGCAAAGGTGCGGGGAAGAAGGGGGCGCAGGTGGTGAGCGTAGGGGTGGCACAGGTCCGGCAGGGGCAGGTGCGTGAGGAGATTGCGATCACGGGATCGTTGCGGCCGAAGGAGCAGGTGGACGTGACGGCGAAGGTGACGGGGCGAGTGGAGTTGATTCGATTGAATGTGGGAGACCGGGTGAAGGTGGGGGATCTGGTGGCGGTCCTGGAAGATTCCGAAATTCAGCAGCAGGTGCGGCGGGCGACGGCATCACAGGAGGTGGTGCGGGCGACTTTGGAACAGCGGCGGGCGGAGATGGCGAACGCGCAGGCGGATCTGGAGCGGTCGCGGCAGTTGATGGAAGGGGGATTGATCCCGCGGCAGGAGTATGAGAGCAAGCAGACGAGTTTCCGGGTGGTGCAGGCGCAGGTGCAATTGACGCAGGCGCAAGGGGAGCAGGCGCAGGCGGAGTTGAATGAATTGCGGATCCGGCTGGAGCAGATGAAGATTGTTTCACCGATTGACGGGATCGTGGCGGAGCGTTTTGTGGACGTGGGGGCGGTGATCAGCCCTTCGACGCCGGTGATCCGGGTGGTGAACCTGTCGACATTGATTACGCGGGCGAACGTGCCGGAGCGGGAAGTGGCGAAACTGCGGCTGGGAAACCGGGCGCAGGTGGTGGTGGATGCGTTTGGGGATCAGACATTCGAGGGGAAGGTGTCGCGGATCAGTCCGGTGATGGACGCGGCGACGCGGAGTGCGCTGGTGGAGGTGGAGATTCCGAACCGGGACGGGGGATTACGGGCGGAGATGTTCGCGCGGGTGATGCTGGATCTGGGGACCGTGCGGCCGGCGGTGCTGATTCCGCGGGAGGCGATGGTGTACCGGGGGCAGCAGGCGGGGGTATTTGTATTGTCGGGCAACCGGCCGACGTTCCGGGAGATCGAACCCGGGGTGCCGCAGGGCAATGATGTGGAAGTGCTGGCGAACCTGCCGGTGGGGACGACGATCGTGTCGAAGGGGGCGGCGATGGTGAGCGAGGGCGTGAATGTGCAGATTTCCGGGGATGACCGCCCGGTGACGGCGCAGCCTGGTCCGCAATCGAAGAACAGGAAAGAGCCGTTGCGGGCGGATTTGAAGGCGGTCGAGGGCGCGGGCACGAATTGAACCGCGAATTGAGGAGCGAAGGGACGCGATGAGTTTACCTGAATTTTCGATCCGCCGTCCGGTGACGGTGCTGATGGCCTGCCTGGTGGCGATCCTGCTGGGAGGGATTTCGTTTGTCCGCCTGCCGGTCGACTTGATGCCGGAAGTGGAATACCCGACGCTGAGCGTACGCGCGGAGTATCCGGGGGTGGCGCCGGAGGAGATGGAGAATCTGGTGGCGCGTCCGCTGGAAGAGGCGTTCGCGGCGGCGCCGGGGGTGGAAAAGATCACGTCGACATCGACGGAGGGCAGCGCGAACGTGCGGGTGAACTTCGTGCACGGGACGAATCTGGATGAAGCGGCGAACGAGTTGCGGCTGCGTCTGGACCGGCGGCGCGGTTCGCTGCCGGAGGACATGTCTCCGCCGATTCTGTACAAGTTCGACGTTTCGCAGTTCCCGATCATGTTCCTGACGGTGGCGGCCGATGACATGGACCCGAAGGAGCTGCGGCGGTTCGTGGAGAAGCAGATTCAGTACCGTCTGGAGCGAGTGCCGGGCGTGGCGCAGTTCAACGTGCGGGGCGGGTTGCGACGGGAGATCCACGTGGATCTGGACCTGCAAAAATTGAGGTCGTTGAACCTGTCGGTGGCGAGCGTGGTGCAGGTGGTCCAGCGGGAGAACCTGAATCAGCCGGTGGGACCGGTACGCGAGGGCCGGTTCGAGGTCCTGCTGCGCACGCAGGGTGAATACAGGAATCTGGAGGAGATCCGGAGCCTGGTGGTCTCGACGCGCGGCGGGGTGCCGGTGTATTTGCGCGACGTGGCGAATGTCGAGGATTCGCACGAGGAAGTGCGGCAGTTTGTGAGCGTGAATGGAAAGCAGGCGGTCCGTCTGTTCGTCTACAAGCAGTCGGGGTCGAACACGGTGGCGGTGAGCGACTCGGTGTGGGAGGAAGTGGACCGGATCCACCAGGACTACCCGAACATTCACATTTCCGCGACCGGTGACAGCGCAACGTTCATCAAGCAGGCGATCGCGAACGTGAAGAGTTCGGCGGTGCAGGGCGCGCTGCTGGCGGCCTTGGTGCTGCTGGTGTTCCTGCGGAGCCTTTCGAGCACGACGATCATCGCCATTGCGATTCCGATTTCGGTGATTTCGACGTTCGCGCTGATGTACGGCAACGGATTCACGCTGAACACGATCAGCTTCGGGGGGCTGGCGCTGGGCGTGGGCATGCTGGTGGATAACGCGATCGTGGTGCTGGAAAACATCTTCCGGCACCGGGAGAACGGTCTGGAGTTGAAGAAAGCGGCGCTGGTGGGGAGCAATGAAGTGGCGGGCGCGGTGGTGGCATCGACGATGACGACGCTGGCGGTGTTCGTGCCGCTGGTGTTCGTGACGGGGATGTCGGCGGTGACGTTCAAGCAGTTGGCGTACGTGGTTTCTTTTTCGCTGCTGTGCTCGCTGGCCGTGGCGCTGACGATTGTGCCGGTGCTGTGTTCGCGGTATCTGGGCAAGGGAGCGAACCGGAACAGCAGGAACCTGTTCAATCGTCTGGCGGACGCGGTGGGACGCGGACAGGACCGGCTGGCGGAGAATTATGGCGGGCTGCTGCGCTGGAGCCTGGATCACAAACTGGTGACGGTGACTCTGGCTTGTTCGCTCTTCGGACTGGCGTACATGGGCATGCCGCTGATCGGTGTCGAGCTGCAGCCGGAGGCGGACGAAGGCGAAGTGCGGGTGAATGTGGAACTCGAGCCAGGCACGCGCGTGGGCGTCACGGATGCAGTGATGAACCAACTGGCGTCGATCGCCCGGGAGCAGTTGCCGGAGGCAAAGAACATCATGGTGGAGAGCGGCGGGGGCGGATTCCGCTCGAACGGCTCGCACATGGGCGAATTGCGAATTCAGCTGAAGGATCAGGCGGAGCGGCAGCGGTCGGCGAAAGAGATTGCGATGGCGATCCGGCCGCACATGACGATTCAGCCGGGCATGGTGGTGCGCACGCGGGTGAGCAGCATGATGATGCGGCGCGGCAGCAACTCGGATGACCGGCTGGCGGTGGAGATCCGGGGCCATGACCTGGAGATCCTGGCCGGGCTGGCGGAGCAGGTCCGGAAGGCGATGCTGTCGGTGGAGGGGGTACCGGAAGTGCAGGTGAGCCGTCAGCCGGGGATGCCGGAGATGGTGCTGCGGGTGGACCGCCTGAAGGCGGCCACGATGGGGCTGAACGTGAGCGACGTGGCGAACGCGATGGAGACGGCGGTGGGCGGGCGCCGGACATCGATGTTCCGGCAGCAGGGCGATGAGTTCAACATCATTGTGCGGTTGAAAGAGACGGACCGGATGGATGTGTCTCAGGTGGGCAAGGTGCCGCTGGTGACGGTGGGCGGGACGCCGATTCCGGCGGAGAGCATCGTGCAGATGCGGCGCCAGGAGGGGCCGACGTCGATCGAGCGCGTGGACCAGGAGCGCGTGATCACGGTGTCGGGCACGCTGGGCGCTCGCGATCTGGGTTCGGTGATGAAGGATCTGCGGCCCAAGCTGATGGAGATTTCGCGGCCGCTGGGCTACGAATTCACGTACGGGGGCGAGTACGAAGAGCAGCAGAAAGCGTTCCAGGAGCTGACGTTCGCGGCGATTCTGGCGTTGATTCTGGTGTACATGGTGATGGCGGCGCAGTTTGAATCGCTGCGTGATCCGTTCATCATTCTGTTCTCGATCCCGCTGGCGGCGGTGGGCGTGGTGACGATTCTGATCGTGACGCAGACGACGTTCAACATGCAGGCGTTCCTGGGGATCATCATGCTGGTGGGCATCGTGGTGAACAATGCGATTCTGCTGGTGGATTACACGAACCAGTTGCGGCGCGAGCATGGGATCCATCTGAAGGAGGCGGTGGTGACGGCGGGCATCCGCCGGCTGCGCCCGGTATTGATGACGACGGTGACGACGGTGCTGGGCCTGACGCCGATGGCGCTGGGCATTGGCGAGGGATCGGAACTCCAGCAGCCGATGGCGCGCGTGGTGATTGGCGGGCTGTTGAGTTCGACACTGATCACGCTGGTGGTGATTCCGACGATTTACTATCTGCTGGAACTGCGGACGGAGCCGTCCGAAGAGGGCGAAGCCGAGCCGACGCTGCAGCCGGCCGGCGATTAGTTCAGAGTCACACGCTGTCCTGGGGACGGCCGCTCGAGCTCCCGGAGGGAGTGGGCGGCCGTTTCCTTTTGCTGGATGAGGGTGAGCTGGCGGCGGAGCATGTCGTCGATCACGGGGGGGATGTCGTCGAGAGTGAGGGCTTCGAGACAGGCTTCGCGGGCGGCGTCAAAGTCGCCAAGGCGGCGGAGGACGTCGGTGACGAGGGCGAACTCCTGGAGGTGGTCGTCGAGGAAGTTCTGGCTGGCGGACTTGCCGCGTTTCCAGAGGCGGAGGGCATCGGCGCGGCAGAGGCGGGGGGCATCGGGGGGGCGTTTGTCGTCACACATC
>DNFG01000014.1:388-5420 GCA_003487005.1 Bryobacterales bacterium | reverse complement strand
GTACGAAATGGCCTTCCGCATGCAATCCTCCGTCCCCGAACTGACCGACCTGAGCAAGGAACCCGAGTCCATCTACCAGATGTACGGCGAGGACGCCCGCAAACCCGGCACCTTCGCCTACTCCGCCCTGATGGCCCGCCGCCTCGCCGAACGCGGCGTCCGCTTCACCCAGATCTACCATCGCGGCTGGGACGTCCACGGCAACCTCCCCGAAACCCTCCCCTCCCAGTGCCGCGACGTCGACCAGGCCGCCTGGGCCCTCGTCCAGGACCTCAAACAGCGCGGCATGCTTGACGACACCCTCGTCATCTGGGGCGGGGAATTCGGCCGCACCATGTACTCCCAGGGCCGCCTGACCCCGAAAGACTACGGCCGCGACCACCACCCCCGCTGCTTCTCCCTCTGGCTCGCCGGCGGCGGCGTCAAACCCGGCATCGTCCACGGCGAAACCGACGAGTTCAGCTACAACATCACCCGCGATCCCGTCCATGTCCGCGACCTCCAGGCCACCCTCCTCCACCTCTTCGGCATCCGCCACGAACGCTTCACCTTCAAACACCAGGGCCTCGACCAAAAGCTGACCGGCGTCGAAAAATCCACCGTCGTCCAAGCCATCCTCGCCTGACCACCGAATCCGGCGCACGGACCAAGACGCTATCCACCCCCGCGACTGTCACTCATGTCGCCGGGCCAGACCGCCGTTCGGTCAGATTGCGCCAAACGGCGCCGCCCCTGCAGGGCTGGCTTCAGTCCGCCCAGGTCGTCCCCCCCGCCCCCGCCGGCGGGAGACCGCCCGAAGATCCACCCCTGCCGGACCAGCCTGCCGCGCGAAACCTCCGGAACCCTATCGAACTGCGGAACTTCGACCGATACTGATAGCAGGGCGAGTCTGCCGTTTCGACGCCGGTCCCCCCGGCTGCACGGTTTCTCTCGCGACAGACCCGCCCCGGTTGTCCATGCTTCTGCCCAGTCCTCAGCCACGCCAACCCGCTCAATCGTCAAGCCGCATTGCCCCAGTCTGGCTCTGGGCCGCCCTCCTCCTCATCCTGCCCCCAACCGCCTCCGCCCAGCAGTTCACCTACGACGAATTCGGCTTCAATCGCGGCCTCAAAAACGCCGCCGTCAACGCCATCTTCCAGGATCGAGGCGGCTATCTTTGGGTCGGCACCATGAGTGGCCTCTTTCGCGGCGACGGCTTCGAATTCCACGAGTTCGGACCGGAAGACGGCCTTCCGGACGGAACCATCCAGGATCTCATCGAGGACCCCTCCGGCATCCTCCTCGTCGCCACCCGCTCCGGCCTCGCCGAGAAGCGCGCCGGCCGCTTCCTGCCCGTCCCTCTGCCAGAACCAGTCCAGGTCTACGGGCGCAGCGTCCTCGCCCGCCATCCGGAAGGACTCGTCTACTTTGCCACCTCCCGCGGCCTCTGGATCGGCGAACGAACCCCCAATGGGCTCCAGTTTGCCCGTTTTGAAGGTCTGAAAGGCCCTGTGGATGCCGTTTTTGTCGATGCTTCCGCCCAGGTTTGGGCCAGCGCGGGCCGCCGCCTCTGGCGTCTGGACTCCGCCCGCCGCGCCGTCATCCCCGCCCCGCCGGGTGTCCCGGAACGCCGCTGGGACGCCCTCATCGAGACTTCCAACGGCGACCTTTGGGCGCGTAGCTCCCAGGACCTGATCGTCCTCCCCAAGAACGCCTCCCATTTCCGGCCCGCCGGCGATGGATTGCCCGGTTCCGGCTTCTTCGGTTCGCTCTTTGTCGACTCGGGCGGCCGTCTCATGGTCCCCACCGACGATGGCCTCGCTTATCAAACCCCCGGCGGCTGGCGTCTCATCGCCACCGCCCACGGCCTGCCCAACGAAAGTGTTTCCATCGCCTTCCAGGATCGCGAAGGCTCCCTCTGGCTCGCTCTGTGGGGCTCCGGACTCGTTCGCGTTCTCGGGTATGGCGTCGTCACCACCTGGACCGCCTCCGACGGCCTCCCCAACTCCACCGTCGCCGCCATCCAGCGCGATCTCCAGGGCCGGCTCTGGGCCGGTACCGACCGGGGTCTCGCCTGGCTTTCCGAAGACGGCCGCTCCTTCCTCCCTTGGCCCGGCCTCGCCTCCTCCAAAGTCCGGGCTATCGCCATGACCGCCGGAGGCGCCCTCTGGGTCGGATCCTTCCCCGGCGGCGTCGCCCGCGTCGATCCCCGCTCCGGCGCCGTCAACCCGCCCGCCACCCAGCCCAGACAGCCTTTCGACCGTGTCAATGCGCTCCATGTCGATGAACAGGACCAACTCTGGGTGGCCAGCATCGAGGGCCTTTTCCGGACCGGGCCCTCACCCGGACCGAATCCCCGGTTCCAGCGCGTCGACGTGCCCGGCGCCTCCCCCGGCGAGGCCTACTTCCGGATGGCCCGGGGCGCCGGCGGCGTCCTCTGGGTCACCAGCAGCCAGGGCCTCCTCCGCTTCGACCGTCACTCCGTCCGCCGGTTCACCGTGGCCGAGGGCCTGCGCTCGGCGGGACTAACGCACGTCGCCGAAACGCCCGATGGCGCCGCCTGGGTGGCTTATCGCGACCCGGTGGGCATCACCCGGCTTCAGTTCCGCGACCCCGGCGCCCCCCCAAGTGTCACTCACTACCTCGAAAACCTCGCTTCTCGCAGCATTTTGCTGCTTCGAACCGACCACGAAGGCCGTCTGTGGGCCGGCGGCGACGACGGTCTCGATGTCTTTGACGGACGCTCCTGGGCCCGCTTCCGCCGTTCCCATGGCCTCGCCACCTACTCCTGTGCCGTCAATGCCTTCTTCGCCGAACCCGGTGGCCTCATCTGGATCGGCACCTCACGCGGACTCACCCGGATCGGCGACGCCCGCGCCGCCCTCAATCCGCCCCGGCATCAGAATCTCCCGGTTGTGAGTTGGGTTCGTTTCGGCGCACAGAAACCCGAAGTGGAGCCAACTGGCTCAATTCAGGCCGGTTACCAGGATCGCGACTTCTCCGTCGGCATGGCGGCACTTTCCTTTGTCGACAGGGAATCCATCCGTTTCCGCTACCGTCTGATCGGGAACCACAATACCTGGGTCGAGACGAATGAACGTGAAGCCCGCTACGCCGGTCTGTCGCCCGGCGACTATACTTTCGAGGTGGCGGTCGTGCCCGCCCCCGGAATGGCGCCAGGCCCGGCGACGAAGCTCAATTTCAGCATCCTTCGCCCATTCTGGATGACACCTTGGTTCCGGGCGCTCGTCCTCATTTCGTTCACGGCGCTGGCGCTCGTGTCGATCCGGCTCATTCTGCGCTGGCGAATGCGCACATTGCTCGCGCACAAGAAGGAATTGAGTGATCTCGTCGCCGTCCGGACTCGCGAACTCGAAATCGAAAAGGCGCGCGTCGCCGAGGAACGCGACCGCGCCAACGCCGCCAACGGCTACAAGAGCGAGTTCATTGCCCGGATGAGCCACGAAGTCCGGACCCCCGTTCATGGCGTCGTCGGGATGACCGATCTGCTCCTGCTCGACGACCTCAAACCGGAACAGCGCGAAATGCTGAATGTGGTTCAGGATAGCGCGGGTCTTCTGATCAAACTGCTCGACGACGTGCTTGATTTGTCGCGCCTCGAAGCCGGCAAACACATCCTGGTGCAGGCGCCGTTTGACTTGCATCAGGTGGCGGTTTCGGTCACCTCCCTGTTACGTCCGGCCGCCGCGAAGAAGGGCCTGGAGCTCCGCCTCGACTACTCCGCGGGCCGCCGCGCCTTTCTCGGCGACGGCCTCAAAGTGAGACAAGTTCTCACCAATCTGGCCTCCAACGCCGTCAAATTCACGGGATCCGGCTTCGTCGCGATCCGCATTTCCGGTGGCGCGGACGGCAACCCGGTGGAACTTGAGGTCGCCGACTCCGGCCCCGGCATTCCACCCGGGAAGATCGATCAGCTGTTTCAGCCCTTCGTCCAGTTGGACCCATCCGTGCACACATTGCATGGCGGCGCCGGATTGGGGCTGTCCATCTGTCAGGCGCTCACTTCGGCCATGAACGGGACGATCCGGGCGGAGAGCACGCCGGGGCAGGGAACCCGCTTCGTCGTCCAGCTTCCATTGGCCCCGGCCGAGATGCCGGAAGCCCCCGCCGAAGCGCCTCCGCCGTCCCGCGAACGGGCTATCGCACCCCTGAGCGTTCTGGTCGCCGAGGACAATGAAATCAATCAGATGATCGTCACCCGAATGTTGCTGGCGCTCGGTCACGCCGTCAAGGTCGTCGGTGACGGACAGGCGGCCGTGGAAGAGGCCTCGATCCACGACTATGACCTGATTCTCATGGACATCCGGATGCCCCGGATGGACGGCATCGAGGCCGCCCGCGCGATCCGCCAGACCGGGCGCAATCCCGATACACCGATCGTCGGCCTGTCCGCCAACGTCCTCGAAGCCGACCGCACCGCCTGCATTGATGCGGGAATGAACGGCTTCCTCGGTAAACCACTGCACCTGCAAGAGTTGCGGGAGCGGATCGAGGTGCTGAAGCCGCGAACCGTGGCGGGTTCCGGCGCCTTGCCGCGCGAATAATCCCCCGGCAGACACGAGAATCGGCATCTTTTCCATCCGGAGACTGCCGGACAGCATCAATCCGTTTCGATGCCAGCCAGCACAACCGGAGCGCCGTCGCGACAGCAGGAACTCGCCAACGGCGTCTTCGCCCACCGCAGCGGAGGGCTGTGGCTGCCCGCGATTTCCACTCTGATCGTGGCATCCATTCCGGAGGTGGAGGATCTGGATGAGGGGCTCTGGCCGGAATTGATCGTCGTGACGGGCGATTCTCGCGATATTAAATCATCCTGCATCAACAATTTACCAGCTATCGTTCCAGTAACGGATGATCCAGCGGCGTGGCGGAAGACCGGGTTACAGGCGTGGCCCGAGTGGCGGGGCGGCGGGTTATGGGTGACACCCCGGATACCCGATTTGGAGACCGGCGCAGTGCTGGTGGTCCCTGGGGGGTATCATCCGGTGGTTTCGGTCGGTGACGCAGCGAGCACGAAGCAGCGCCTGCCTGC
>DNFG01000014.1:0-124 GCA_003487005.1 Bryobacterales bacterium | reverse complement strand
GAGCACGAAGCAGCGCCTGCCTGCCTATCTTGTTTATTCCAAAGCTATATTGATCCCCGGACCTGCCGGTTCAACGACATCCTTCGACATCGGGCGGGGGTTGCCGCCGGCGTTGGCGCCTTTG
>DNFG01000464.1:489-2828 GCA_003487005.1 Bryobacterales bacterium | reverse complement strand
GGCCGCTGAGCATTCGCGGGATCGGGTTCACGTACTCGCTGATGAACCTGATCAATCCGTGGCTGGGCGGGATTCCGACGTGTCACGGGTCGGGCGGCATGGCCGGGCATTACGCATTTGGGGGCCGGACGGGCGGTTCGGTGGTCCTTTACGGGCTGTTTTTCGTGATTTTGGGACTATTTTTCAGCGGCGGATTTCAGACGGTGATCCAGATTTTCCCCTTGCCGGTACTGGGGGTGCTGCTGCTGTTCGAGGCGCTGACATTGATGGTGCTGGTGCGCGACGTGGCCGGGGAGCGGGGGCCGTTTGTGCTGGTGCTGCTGGTGGGCCTGGCGGCGTCGCTGTTGCCTTACGGATTCCTGATCGCGATGGTGGGCGGGACGCTGCTGCACCTGGCGATGGGCCGGGGGTGGTTCACGTTCAGCGTTCGGTAACCGGGCGGCGGGAGGCCGGTTCCATTTGATGGAGAATGGGAGGCGATGTCTTTATCGGAGGAACAGCGGCGGGCGGTGGAGCGGACGGGGCAGGATGTGTGCTGCGTGGCGGGACCGGGTTCGGGGAAGACGCGGGTGCTGGTGGAGCGGTTTGCGTGGCTGATCGGGGACGGGATGGATCCGGGGCGGATTCTGGCAATCACGTTCACGGAGAAGGCGGCGACGGAGATCAAGCGGAGGCTGGCGGAGCGGTTCGCGGGGCAGGGGGCGTTGCGGGAGCGGATCGAGCACGCGCCGGTTTCGACGGTGCATGGATTTTGCGCGACGCTGCTGCGGGAGCATGCTCTGGATGCCGGGTTGGACCCGGGATTCCGGGTGTTGGACGAACTCGAGGCGGAGACGCTGCGGATCGAGGCGGCCGATGCGGTGCTGGACGAGTGGGCGATCGGGCGGACGCGGGAGTTTCGGGAACTGGTGGACGCGTGGGCGTGCGAGAATCCGGCGGCGCATCTGCGGGCGGTGCACGAAGCGCTGCGCAAGGGCGGGGATGTGGGGGAGCAGTTGCGCGAGATGGGGGGATTCGATGAAGCGGGGGCGCTGGAGTTTCTGGCGGCGGAGGCCCGGGCGTTGACGGAGATCGCGGAGCGGAACACCGAGAACCGGCGGACCAAGATCGAGGCGGTGGAGGCTTGGCTGGGGCGGCGGGGGGAGATGGACGCGCTGGCGTGGGTGCTTGATCTCGCGCTGAACCGGCAGGGCCTGGACAAGGGGGCGAGCGCGCAGGGGCAGCGGGTGATGGCGGCGAAGGAGGAGGCTCTGGCGGTGCTGGCGGGGTCGAGGCATCAGCCGCAGCGGGAGGTTTTGCGGGCGCTGCTGCTCGAGTATGACGCGGAGTATCAGAGGCGGAAGGCGGCGGAGGCGGCGGTCGATTTTCACGATCTGGAAGCACGGACACTGGCCCTGCTGGGCCGGGACGGGCCGGCGCCTCGGGAGATTGTCGAGCGGTATGACGCGATATTGATGGACGAATTGCAGGATACCAATCCGGTGCAGTGGCGGATATTGGAGCGATTACGGCGGCCGGATCGGTTTTTCGCGGTGGGGGATTTGAATCAGTCGATTTACGGATTTCGTCACGCGGAGCCGGGATTATTTCAGAGTTATCAGGAGAAGCTGGAGGCGGAGGGACGGGAGATTGACCGGCTGGAGACGAATTACCGGAGCCGGCCGGGGATTTTGTCGTTTGCTTCCGCGGTGGCGGAGCGGAGCGCGGGGGTTCGTCCACATCAACTGATTCCGCGCGAGGCGCCGTTTGCGCCGAAGCCGGTGCCGGTCGTGGAAATTCAGCGGTTTCAGGCCGATCCGGACGCGGGCGAGGGAGCTTCGGGGAGCGAGGCAAAGTGGATTGTGTACCGGCTGGAGGAGTTGAAGCGGGAGTTGCAGGTGGGCGATCCGCCGCGTCCGGTGCGCTGGAAGGACATGGCGGTGCTGGCGCGCACGAAGGCGTTATTTGGTGAATTGGAGGCGGAATTCGCGGCGCGGGGAATACCGTGCGCGGTCCGGAGGGGCCGAAATTTCTTTGACGAGCAGGAGGTGGTGGATTTCACGAACCTGCTCCGGTATCTGGCGAGTCCGCTGGATGAAATTGCTCTTTATGCGGTGTTGCGGTCGCCTTTTTTCGGAATTGGGGACCAGGAGATCCTTGTCGAGCGGCGGGAGGGGCGGTATCCGCCGGCGGAAGCGGGGCCAGTGCTGGAGCGGTTGCTGGCGGCGCGGGAGAGCGAGCCGCCGGACCGGATTCTGGCGCGATTTCTGGACGAGCGGGGGTATTTGCGCGGGTGTCCGGCGCGGGTGCGGGCGAATGCGGCGAAGTTTCTGGGGCTGTTGCGGACAGATCGGAAGAGC
>DNFG01000464.1:0-141 GCA_003487005.1 Bryobacterales bacterium | reverse complement strand
GGGCAGTGGCGGAAGTGGCTGGCGGATCTGGACGCGCTGCGGGCGTCGGGGGACGAGACGAACGCGCCGGCGCTGGACGACGAGGACGCGGTGGCGGTGATGTCGATCCATCAATCGAAGGGGCTGGAGTTTCCGGTGGTG
>DNFG01000127.1:393-4308 GCA_003487005.1 Bryobacterales bacterium | reverse complement strand
GTCCGCCGGTCTGCCCGGCTTTTCCACTTGTGGTCGTTCCTCGAAGGGTCAGGGGGCTGGGTCAGGAGAGATCGGAAGAGCACTGCGGGGGGCTTCCCGCCTCGAAGGCGACGCGGAATCCCGCCTCTGGACGTGGGTCGAGGACTTCGCCCCGGCAAGTGTGGCGGCGGACCCGGCAGCCGTCGTCGTCCGCGCCGGATTTCCCCTCCAGGCCCTCGAACCGGTGATGGCCCTCGCGCCCGCCGCGGCCGTCGCCAGGGCAGGGAACGGTCTCGCCTGGATCGCCTGCCCGGACGCCCCCACCGCGGCAGCCCTCGTCAAACCCCTCTCCGGAGCAGGCGCCAGCGCCATCCTCGAATGGACCGGCGCCGGAACCCCGGCCTCCCTGGAACGCTGGCCCGATCCGGGCCCCTCTCTCGACCTGATGCGCGATTTAAAGAAACTGTTCGACCCCCAGGGGCTGATGAATCCGGGGAGGCTCCATGGACGGATCTAACCCGCTCTCGACTTTCCCCTCGGTCCTCGATCACCGCCATCCCGACGCCCCCGCCGGCGTGGACCTCGACAAATGCGTCCACTGCGGCCTCTGCCTCAATGCCTGCCCCACTTACCGCGAACTGGGCGTCGAAATGGATTCCCCGCGCGGGCGCATCTATCAGATGGTGCAGGTGGCCACCGGCCAGGTGGAACCCGGGCCCTCCTACTACGAACACCTCGATCTCTGCCTCGGATGCCGCTCCTGCGAGTCGGCCTGCCCTTCCGGGGTCCCCTACGGACGGCTGATCGAGGCGGCCCGCACCGAAATCGTCGCTACCCGCCCGCAGACGCGCTCCGAGCGGCTCTTGCGGTGGTTCATTTACCGCCGCCTGCTGCCATCGCGGGTCCTGATGAAGATCTTCGGAGCGATGCTCTACCTCTACGAAGCCAGCAGCCTCCGGCGCATCGTCCAGGGCTCGGGCGTCCTCAAACTGATGGGCAAACTCGGCCGCGTGGAACCGCTCGCGCCCAGCGCCGAGGCGCCTTTCTTCTTCGACAACATCGGCCGCGTCTTCCCGGCCATCGGGCCGAAGCGCGCGCGCGTGGCGTTCCATGCCGGGTGCATCTCGAACGTGTTTTTCGCCCGGCTGAACGAAGCCACCGTCCGGGTGCTCCAGCACAACGGCTGTGAAGTGGTCATCCCCGAAAAACAGTGCTGTTGCGGGGCGCTCCACGCCCACGCCGGCGAGCGGGACCTCGCGCGCGGTTTGGCACGCCGCAATATCGACGCCTTCCTGACCTCCGGCGCTGACGCCTTCGTCACCAATACCGCCGGTTGTGGCGCGACCCTCAAGGAATACCACGAACTCCTCGAACACGATCCCGATTACGCCGCAAAAAGCCGCCTTTTTGTCGATCAAATGCGCGACGTACTCGAATTCCTCGCCGAAATCGGCGTCGCTCCGGGCATGGCCATGATGCCGGTCACCGTCACCTACCAGGACTCCTGCCACCTGCTCCACGGCCAGAAAATCCGCAACGCCCCCCGCGTCCTGCTGAACGCCATCCCCGGCGTCCAACTGCGCGAATTGCCGCAGTCCGAGATCTGTTGCGGCAGCGCCGGCACCTATAACGTCGTCCACGACGAAATGGCCGCCGCCCTGCTCGAAACCAAAATGGCGAACGTCAACCTGACCAGGGCCCAGATCCTGACCACCGCCAATCCCGGCTGCATGATTCAGCTGCGCGCCGGCGTAGAGCGCCACGG
Organism: Bryobacterales bacterium; assembly: GCA_003487005.1. GTDB lineage: Bacteria > Acidobacteriota > Terriglobia > Bryobacterales > Bryobacteraceae > PNKE01. The sequence continues at coordinate 2,564 of DNFG01000127.1, read as the reverse complement.
TCAGCGCCAGCGCGTTCTGCACGTCATCGAATTGCTCGACGAGGCCTACCGCAAAGCCGGTACTCCCCGTAGCTGATTCCCGGTTTCCGGCGCGCGGCGCGGAATTCGGTACCTTTTGATCTGTATTGCCGGGGCCTCTCAAGTGTGATATTGGATATTTAGGTCCTAATCCGATGTCGCCTTTGCCACCGAGGCCGAAGCCGGACCCGAAAGCGCCCCGTCAATCGCTTCCGCTGCTTGATCCCGAACTGCGCGAAGGCTCACCGGCCGAAGTCGCCCTCGGTTTCACCGAAGAACAGGCCCGCGCCGAGGCGTTGCGCTGTCTCCGCTGCCAGAAGCCCACCTGCATTGACGCCTGCCCGCTCAACATCGATATCAAGCGCTTCATCCTGCGGATGGTCGAGGGCGACTACGCGGGCGCTCATGACGTGATCAGCGAGCAGAGCCCGTTTCCGGGCGTCTGCGGACGCGTCTGCCAGCACGAATTGTTCTGCGAGGATGCCTGCATTGTCGGGCGCCGCTGGGACCCGGTGGCCATCGGATCGCTTGAGCGCTTCGCCGCCGACCATGCCCGCCTGCGGATGCGCGAACTCGCCGGAGGCGACCCGGCCTGCCCCTCCGGCCCGAAGGTGGCCCTTGTGGGTTCCGGTCCGGCCTCCCTCATCGCCGCTTTTGATCTGGCTCGCAAGAATTACCGCGTCACCATCTTCGAAGCCCTCCACGAACTCGGCGGCGTCCTCGCTTACGGAATCCCCGGTTTCCGCCTGCCGCGCGAGATCCTGAACGAAGAGATCGCCCGTCTGCGCAGCCTCGGCGTCCAGTTTGTCACCAGTTTCGTCGTCGGCAAGTCGGCCACCCTCGACGAGTTGTTCGACGAGGGCTTCGCGGCCGTCTTCATCGGAACCGGCGCCGGACTGCCCTACCTGCTCAATATCCCGGGCGAAAATCTGATCGGCGTCTACACCGCCAACGAATTTCTCACCCGCCTCAACCTGATGGAAGCCTACCGGTTCCCCGAGCGTCCAACGCCCGTCCACGTGGGCCGCCAGACCGTCGTCGTGGGCGGAGGCAATTCCGCCATGGACGCCGCCCGCTGGGCCCGCCGGATGGGCAGCGAAACCACCATTCTCTATCGCCGCGGCCGCGCCGAATTGAAAGCCAGACTCGAAGAGATCGAACATGCCGAGGACGAAGGCATCCGCTTCGAGTTCCTGGCCGCCCCCGTCGCCCTCTGCGGCAACCACGACGGGTTCGTCACCTCCATCGAGTGTATCCGCATGGAGTTGGGCGATCCCGACGAGAGCGGCCGGCGATCCCCCGTGCCCGTCCCCGGCAGCACCTTCCGCATTCCCGCTGAAACCGTCGTGGCCGCCATCGGGCAGGCCCCGAATCCCACCTTGCAAAAAGCCACGCCGGGCCTGCATACCCGGCGCGGCAAGATCGTGATCGACGAGCAGGGGCAAACGTCCCTGCATCGGGTGTTCGCCGGCGGCGATGTCGTACGCGGCGGATCCACCGTCATCCTCGCCATGAAGGACGGCCGCGCCGCCGCCACCGCCATCCACCGTGCCTTGTCGCCGAACGGAGGCAACCATCATGAATCGCGTCCTTGATCGTCGTGAACTCGCACCCTCGATTACGCTGCTCGAGGTCGAAGCGCCCCGGATTCAGCGCCGCTGGAAGCCCGGTCAGTTCATCATCGTCCGGCCTCGGGACGAGTCCGAGCGCATTCCGCTCACGATCCTCGATTCCTCCCCCATCCGCGCTTCGATCTCCATGGTCGTGCAGGCTGTCGGCAAAACCACCTGCGAGACCGTCTCCCTCCAGCCGGGCGAAGAGATGGCCGACGTCGCCGGACCCCTCGGCGAACCGGCCACCATCCCCGCCGGCAAACGCGTCGTCTGCCTCGCCGGCGGCGTCGGCGTCGCCGAACTCCTGCCCGTCGCCCGGGCCTACCGCGAAGCCGGCAACCAGGTGACCGTCATCTGCGGCGCCCGTTCCAACGAGTTCCGGATCCTCGATGCCGAACTCCGCGCCGCCGCCGGACCCGTCCACTGGGCCACCGACGATGGCTCGTTCGGCTTCCACGGCAATGTCGTCGCCCTCCTCAAGACCCTCGCCGGACCCGGCACCTTCGACGAAGGCCACGTCATCGGTAGATCGGAAGAGCA
>DNFG01000127.1:0-129 GCA_003487005.1 Bryobacterales bacterium | reverse complement strand
TTCGACGAAGGCCACGTCATCGGTCCCATTCCCATGATGAAGGCCGCCGCCGACGCCACCCGCGACTGGGGTCTCAAACTCCACGCCTCCCTCAACCCCGTCATGATCGACGGCACCGGCATGTGCGGC
>DNFG01000444.1:4102-4438 GCA_003487005.1 Bryobacterales bacterium | reverse complement strand
GAACCTCGCTGACTCTCCCCCGCGACCCTTCCGCGTCAACAACTTACGCGCGAGAGAGCGAAATCGCCGCTTCGATGCGCGCCGTGACCCCCGAACTCGCCGGCGCCGCCCTCCGCCGCGCCCTCGCCGCCGCGGGAGTGGCCGGCTGATGCGATCTCCTTTCTTTCCAAAACGCTACGCCGACACGGTCCAGCGCCTGCGCGTCCCCAGCGGCTTCCTGCTCGCCATCGCCTTCGCCTGGCTTGCCGCTCCCCGCTGGACCACCCTGCTCGCCGGACTGCCCGTCTGTGCCGCCGGCCTCGCCCTCCGCGCCTGGGCCGCCGGCCATCTGCGCAA
>DNFG01000444.1:0-3873 GCA_003487005.1 Bryobacterales bacterium | reverse complement strand
CTGCGGCCGAGTTCCTGCGCACCTGCCCATGGCCGATCCACGCCGCACTCGTGCGCAGGGCCGCGATCGATGCGGTCGGCGGCTTCTCGTAACCCCCTCTATCTCGGCACTTTGCTGATGGCAGTCGGCTGTACCATCGCCGCTGCCCAGCCGTGGCTCGCCCTTCTGGTCGCCGCCGTCTTCCTGCTCGTCTATCAGCCCGTCATGGAGCAGGAAGAACAACACCTGGCCAAACTCTTCCCCGAGTTCGCTGAGTATGCCGCCCAGGTGCCTCAACTGCTGCCAAAACGTCCCTTAAAACCACTTCAAACGCCGTTTTCCTGGGCCATGTACCGCCATAATCGCGAACAAAAAGCCCTTTACGGCCTCCTGATGGTGCTCGCCTTCCTCGTGGTCCGGATGCTGTTAAGCTGAGAGCGCGATGAAACTCACATTCTGGGGCGCCGCCCGCACCGTCACCGGTTCGATGCATGAAGTCGAGGTCCACGGCCACCGCTACCTCCTTGATTGCGGCCTGTACCAGGGCCGGCGCCGCGAAGCCCGTGAACGCAACGCCCACCTCCCCTTCAAAGCCTCGAACATCGACGGGGTGATCCTCTCCCACGCCCACATCGACCACAGCGGCAACCTCCCGTCGCTGGTCAAGAACGGCTACTCCGCTCCCATCTACACCACCCCCGCCACCGTCGATCTCTGCGGCAAAATGCTGCCGGACGCCGCCTACATCCAGCAAAAGGATGCCGAATTCGTGCAGAAACGCCTCCAGCGACGCCGCCGGCTGGGCCAGGATGGGTCCCTTGAAGTCGTCGAACCGCTTTTTACCATCGCGGATGCCGAGGGTGTCATGCCCCTGTTCCGCAAAGCCCGCCTCGGGGAACGTGTCGAAATCGGCCCCGGCTTCGCCTACACCGGCCATGAAGCCGGCCACCTGCTCGGATCCATGTCCGTCCTGATGGAACTCGAAGAAAAAGGCGTTCGCCGCCGCCTCGGCTTCTCCGGCGACGTCGGCCGCGCGCTGCTGCCCATTATCAAGGACCCCGAGCACCTCCCGCCCGTCGACTACCTGATCCTCGAATCCACCTATGGCGACCGGCTTCACAAGGACATCGGCGACATCAGCGACAAACTGGCCGAAACCATCAATCGCACCTGTGCCCGCGGCGGCCGCATCATCGCACCCTCCTTTGCTGTCGGCCGCACCCAGCAACTGGTCGTCCTCCTGAACCAGTTGATGAAGGACGAACGCATTCCGGCGATCCCGATCTTCGTCGACAGCCCGCTGGCCGTGGCCGTCACCGACGTCTTCCGGGAACACGTAAATGACTACGATTCAGAGACTTACGGATTCGTCCAGAACGGCGAGGACCCCTTCTGCTTCGGCCGCCTCCGTTACATCCGCGACGTCGCCGACTCCAAGGCGATCAACGATCTCCGCGGCCCTCTGATGGTCATTTCCGCCTCCGGAATGTGCGAATTCGGCCGCGTCGTCCACCACCTTCGCAACACGATTGAAGACCCCCGCAATACCGTACTGATCACCGGGTTCCAGGCCGAACACACCCTCGGCCGCCGCATCGTCGAAAAGCAGCACGAAGTCCCGATCTTTGGCGAACCCGTCCGCCTGCGCGCCGAAGTGGTGAAACTGAACGAGTTAAGCGGGCACGCCGACCAGCGCGAACTGCTTGAGTGGATTCGCCCCCTCGCCCGTGGCTTACGCAAGATCTGGTTGGTCCACGGCGAAGAGGGCCAGTCGATGGCCCTCGCCCGGGCGATTAAGGACACCTACGGCATCGAGACCCACGTTCCGCACCGGGGCGAAAGCGTCGATTTGGGCTGATCGAGTACTGGCAGTTCCTACCCCCAAATTGGGACTGCTGGGTCTTTCTTCGGCGGGCCGGTCCGGTGGTTAATAGAAGCAGACGATGCAACCGGCACAAACCTTCAACCCGCTCCCCACGACGCCACTCGGGTTCACGTTCCTGTTGTACGTCTATCTGCAGGGCCTCGATCTCTTAACCACTCTCGCCTTCCTGCTCAGCGGTGTGGAAGAGGGCAACCCGGTCGTCCGGTTTGCCATGGAGGCCAGCGGCAATCCCCTGACGGGCCTGCTGCTCGTCAAAGCCATCGCGCTGGCGCTCGGCCTGTACTGCTGGATTGCCGGAAAAGGCCAACTGCTGCGCCGCGTGAACGTCGCCTACGCCGCCCTCATTGCCTGGAACCTCGTCTGCCTGATTCTCGGACTCCTCACCCAAGCCGCCTGAATCAGCCGCCGCCAGACTGCTGGAGCAGGTTGACTGCCGCTTCGTAAATGCAGCGCATCGGCCCTTCCACCGCGTATGGAATCGCAGCGGCCGCGGCCAGCGCGACAAAGCCAGCCATCAATGCATACTCCACCAGGTCCTGACCGCTCTCCGAGCGCCCAGGCGGATGATCAAGGAGTTTCCGGACTCGCTGATTTACTACTCCGGCCCACTTCGCCATAGTCCTGCCTCCTGTCCTGTACTAGAACCATCGTGAGGCACTACGGAAGCATCATCAACCCGGCATTGGCCGTAGAACTGCCCCGAATCAGGCTTAGAACCCCTTAAGGTGACTCGGTTTAAGCCGTTTCGTAACCAATGATTATGTAAAATGGGGTGTCTTGCTTCTCAGTATACTCATCCCTGTCTACAACGAGAGGACCGTCGTCGAGCGCAGCCTCCGCCAGGTCCTCGATGCGCCACTCCCCGAGCAGATGGAGCGCGAACTCGTCATCGTGGATGACTGCTCCCGGGATGGCACCTGGGACATCCTCCAGCGCCTCGCCGCCCATGAACCCCGGATCCGCCTCTTCCGTCACGAAGTCAACCAGGGCAAAGGCGCCGCCGTCCGGACCGCCATCGGCCACGCCCAAGGCGATTTCAGCCTCATTCAGGATGCCGACCTCGAGTACGACCCTCAGGAATATCCCATCCTCCTCAAACCGCTCCTCACCGGTCACGCCGACGCCGTTTTCGGCTCCCGCTACCTGGCGGGCGAGCAGCGCCGCGTCCTGCCCTACTGGCACACAAAGATCAACGCCTTCCTCACTCTGACCTCGAATATCTTCTCCAATATCGACGTGACCGACATGGAGACCTGCTACAAGGTTTTCCGGACCGACCTTCTGAAGTCCTTCCCGATCCGTTCCAACCGCTTCGGTTTCGAGCCCGAAATCACCATGAAGTGCGCCAAACGGCGCCTCCGGATCTATGAAGTGCCCATCAGTTACCACGGACGGACCTACGAAGAGGGCAAGAAGATCGGCTGGTGGGATGGTGTCAAGGCTCTGGCGGTCATCCTCAAGTTCTGGCTGATCGACGACCTGTACCTCTCGCCACACGGCCGGGGCACGCTCATCACCCTGACGCGCACGCCCGCCTACGTCCGCTGGATTGCCGGCCTGCTCCGCCCCCACCTCGGCGACCATGTCCTCGAGATCGGAGCCTCCACCGGCACGTTCAGCGGCACTCTGATGGGCCGCCGCCTGCGCTACGTCGCGGCCGAGTCGGACCCTCTCTATCTGCACGCCCTCTACAACCGCTTCCTGCGCACGCCCAATGTCGAAGTCGCCGAATGTGACCCGGGCCGCGGCGCGGATTTCCCATGGAATGAAGAGTTTGACACCGCCATCTGCCTCAATGTGCTCGAGGGCGTCGAGGATCCCTCCACCACCCTCGCAGGACTCCACCGCGCCCTCAAGCCCGGCGGCACACTTCTCCTGCTCGCACCCCTCGGTCCGGGCCTGTTCGGTTCGATTGACGAGGCGATGGGCCAGCGCCGGCGCTTCGACCGCAAACGCCTCGATTCACTCCTCGCCGGCGCCGGCTTTCAAATCGAGAAGTCCCGCCAGAT
>DNFG01000193.1:4757-7006 GCA_003487005.1 Bryobacterales bacterium | reverse complement strand
CTCTTCCGATCTGGGGACTCAGCCGCCGCTCCAGCCGCAGATCGTCGATGCCGTGCGCCCGAAGGTGCCGTTCGATGTCGAGAGAGATCACCCCGGTTGCGGGACAGCCCGAATAGGTCGGCGTCACCGTCACCACCAGCGTGCCTCCCTCCCAGGCGACATCGCGGATGATGCCCAGGTCGGTCAGGCTGACCACCGGGATCTCGGGGTCGGGCAACTCGCCCAGCCAGGACCAGACCTGTTCCAGCGCCGGTTGCATCCTACCACCGCGCATCCGGATAGGCGCGCTGCAACCATTGCATGGTCGCCAGCAGATGCCCCAGATGCTCGGTGTGGCGCCCCTGCTTGCCGCCTCTATGGGCAAAGGTGCCGACCGGGCGCGTCAGGGTCGCCTCGGCCAGAACCGCGTTGACCGTCGCGTCCCAGGGCGCGCGCAGGCTTTCCGGTGCGGGCATGATCCCGCCCTCGGCCAGCCGGGCGTCCGTCGCATCGCCCAGAAACATCTCGCCGGTATAGGGCCAGAGCGCGTTCAGCGCCGCCTGCATGCGGGCGTGGCTTTCCTCGGTGCCGTCGCCCAGCCGGATCACCAGATCGGCGGACCGTTCGACATGATAGGCCACTTCCTTGCCCGCCTTGGCGGCGATCTCGGCGATGCGCGCGTCGCTGGACCCCTCCAGCGCGGCCAGCATCGGCTGGTGCCAGGCATCGAACAGGAACTGCCGCATCAATGTCTGACCAAAGTCGCCGTTGGGACGCTCGACCAGCAGAAGGTTGCAAAAGTCCCATGCGTCGCGACGAAACGCCAGCGCATCGGCATCGCGTCCCGCCCCTTCGACCTGCCCGGCCAGCCCCAGCCACAACTGCGTCTGGCCGATCAGGTCCAGCGCCATGTTGGCCAGCGCGATATCCTCTTCGAGGATCGGCGCATGCCCGCACCATTCCGACACCCGATGCCCCAGAATCAAGGTGTTGTCGCCCAGTCTTGCCAGGCCCAGAAACAGGTCATGCCCGGGCGAGCCGACGGCCAGCGGCGCGCGCCCCGAACCTTGCGACCGGCGCGCCAGTTCGGCGGCATCCGGGGTCATGACGTCTGACATCGCGGGCGCCATCACATATGCCCCACTTCGTCAGGAATGTCGTAAAAGGTCGGGTGGCGATAGATCTTGCTGTTCGAGGGCTCGAACAGCGGCCCCTTGTCGGACGGGGCCGAGGCGGTGATCTGCGCCGAGGGCACGACCCAGATGCTGACCCCTTCATTGCGCCGCGTATAGACGTCGCGGGCATGCCGGATCGCCAGTTCGGCATCGGGCGCGTGAAGGCTGCCGACGTGCCGGTGGTTCAACCCGTGCTGACCCCGGATGAAGACTTCCCAAAGCGGCCATTCGCTGGACATGTGCCTCGCCCTTTCATTCTGCTGAAAATACGCTGGGGCTCTTCCGATCTACCCCCCGCCTATTCGGCTGCCATCCTGCGCGCCGCCGCCTTTTTCGCATGGGCCATCAGCCCGTCGCGGAACCAGGCGCCATCCGCCCAGGCCTTGTTGCGCGCCTCCATCCGGTCGGTGTTGCACGGACCGTTGCCGCGCAGCACCTCGTAGAATTCCGACCAGTCGGGTTCCGAGAAATCCCAGCCCTGCTTGTCGTCGTTCCAGCGCAAATTCTCGTCAGGGATCGACAGCCCCAGATAGCGCGCCTGCGGCACCGTCTGATCGACGAATTTCTGCCTGAGCTCGTCATTGGTGTTGATCTTGATCTTCCAGGCCATCGATTGCGCGGAATGGACCGAGTCCTTGTCCGAGGGACCGAACATCATCAGGCTGGGATACCAGAACCGGTTCAGCGCATCCTGCGCCATCGCGCGCTGTTCCGGCGTGCCCTGCGCCATCACCCGGATCAGGTCGTATCCCTGACGCTGGTGAAAGCTTTCCTCCTTGCAGATGCGCACCATGGCCCGGGCGTAGGGGCCATAGCTGGTCTTTTGCAACTGCACCTGGTTCATGATCGCCGCGCCGTCGACCAGCCAGCCGACCGCGCCGATATCGGCCCAGTTCAGCGTCGGATAGTTGAAGATCGAGGAATACTTCATCTTGCCGTTCAGCAGCGCCTCGGTCAGGTCGTCGCGGCTGACGCCCAGCGTTTCGGCGGCGCAATAGAGATAGAGGCCGTGCCCCGCCTCGTCCTGCACCTTGGCCAAAAGGATCGCCTTTCGCTCCAGCGTCGGCGCGCGGGTGATCCAGTTGCCCTCGGGCA
>DNFG01000193.1:0-4426 GCA_003487005.1 Bryobacterales bacterium | reverse complement strand
GCGATAGGCCTCGGGCATCCATTCCTTGGGCTCGATCTTTTCGCCCGCGTCAATGCGCGCCTGGAACGCGGCCAACAGGGCCGGATCCTCGTTCGCGGCTTCGGATTTCACCATCTGCGCATACATCGGTGCCTCCTCCCTCAGACCTTTTCCAGGATCAGCGCGATCCCCTGCCCCACACCCACGCACATCGTGCACAGGGCATAACGCCCCGCGCCACGATGCAATTGCCACATCGCCCTCGCCAAGCCCCCCAAACCCGCCGGCGTCAACTCCATCACCGGAAAACGCTCCCTCACCCGCGCCCTCGGCCTGAAACTCACCCGCATCGTCCTCGATCCCGGCCACGGCGGCCACGACCTCGGGACTTCCGGACGCGGCGGCCTCCACGAAAAGGATCTTGTCCTCGACGTCGCCAAACGCCTCGGCGCCCTGCTCGAAGAACGCCTCGGCGCTGAAGTCGTCTACACCCGCACCGAAGACGTCTTCGTCCCCCTCGAAGAACGAACCGCCCTCGCCAACCGCTCCCGCGCCGACCTCTTCCTGTCCATCCACGCCAATTCGTCCCCCCTCCGCGCCGTCGCCGGACCCGAAACCTTCTACCTCAATCTCACCAACTCCCGCGCCGACCTTGAAGTCGCCGCCCGCGAAAATGCCGCCAACGGCCAGAACATCTTTGAACTCCAGACCCTCCTGCAGAAAATCGCCACCCAGGACAAAGTCCAGGAATCCAGCGAGTTCGCCGCCCGCATGCAGCGCGCCCTCCACTCCGAAGCCGCCAAGTCCACCACCGGACTCCGCAATCGTGGTGTCAAGAAAGCCCCGTTTGTCGTCCTCATCGGCGCGAGAATGCCCTCCATCCTTGCCGAAATCGGGTTTCTCAGCAATGCCCGCGAGGAGAACCTTCTCAAGAAGGATGACTACCGCCAGCGCATGGCCGAAGCCCTCTATCTGGGTGTCGAACAGTACGCCTCCACCCTCAGCCAGATGGAAGTCGCCCGCGATGCGGCGCCCCGCTAACCTTCCGCCGCTCTGTGCATCTGTTCGAGCGCGTTGAACACCGCCCGGTCTCGCCCCAGTCTCTTCGCCTCGTATAGCCCTTCGTCCGCTGATCGCAGCAGTTGATCCACTTCCACATTCATTCCAGGCGGGATGGTCGTCACCCCGAAACTCGCCGTCACCGCGATCTCCTCGCCCTCGAACTCCACCGGATTCGCCCGCAGAGCCGACGCCAGCCGCGACGCCAGCGACAGCGACGCCAACTCGTCGCATCCCGGCAACACCATCAGAAATTCCTCGCCCCCGTATCGGCCCAGGGAGTCGTATGGCCGGATCGCACCCTCCATCCGGCGCACCGCCTCCGTCAGCACGATGTCCCCCGCGGCATGGCCCCACCGGTCATTCGTCTGCTTGAAATGATCCAGATCCCCCAACGCCACCGCCAGGTGCCGGCTCTCGCGCCGGGCCCGGTGCACTTCCCGCTCCAGAATCTCCAGAATCGCCCGCCGGTTCCAACACCCCGTCAACACATCCCGCGTCGCCTGCACCCGCAACGCTTCCTGCGTCTGCAGCAACTCGTTCTGCAACTCCACGATCCGCCGCCCCGCGCGCAGCCTCACTTCCAGCTCGTGCTTGTCAAATGGCTTCACCACATAGTCGTCCGCCCCTGCCCCCAACCCCTCAACGATATCCTCACGCTGGCTTTTCGACGTCAGCAGCAGGACATAGACATAGTTCAGTTCCTGCTTCCGTCTCACCAGGCGGCACACCTCCAGCCCCGTGAACACCGGCATGATCCAGTCCAGAATCGCGATCTGCGGCGCCCCCGGCCGCTGCAGCATCGCCCACGCCTCCGCACCGTCCGACGCCATCTGCACCTCGTACCCCCACCCCTCCAGCGTCACCTGGAGCAGGCGTCTCATCACCAGACTGTCATCGGCGATTAATACTTTCATCCGTTCGCGTCTCCGCAAACCCCTACACCGAAGTCATCGGCGGAAACCTGTTACACCATTAGTACCATTCTGCAAATAGTTCTAGTTTTCGACGAGGGTTTACGCCGGGTCCACCAGGCTGAACAGCCCGATCTGCCGCGCCTCGGCCGGCCGCCGCACCCCTGTCCGCCCTTTTAACGGGCTGCCCACCACCCCCAGCACGCTGATTCGCTCCAGCGCCGCCCTCGGCACGAACACGCGCTGCGTGTTCCTCGCCGCGTCCGGCGGCGTGAAGGCAAATCCGGTTTCATTCAGGCCGAGCAGATCGTTCGGCACCACCCCTTCCATCGAATCGCCGTCGCGGAAGGTGAACAAGACCCACAATCCGGCCGATTTCGGCCGGGCCAGAAACTGCCTCCGGTCCCCCAACGCCCCCGAACCCTCCAGATCTCTCACATACGAAAGGAGTTTGATCTGTGTGTACGGCACCACCGCCACACTCCCCTCCGGCGTCAACAACTCCACCCCCTCCGCCTGATACCCCGTCTCCGGTTGCAGGAATCCCCGTAACGTCTGGCGGTCGAACCGGTCGATCAACACTTTCTTGGTGGTCGATCCACTCAAGGTTGCACCTGACGCAGTCCTTTCCTTTCAATCAATTCCGCCGTTATTGTATCATTGCACCAATGACGAACGCGGACTGGCTTCCCTGTGCCGCCGAAGCCTTCCTCGCCCATTGCCGGGTCGAGAAGGGCCTTTCAGCCCATTCCCTCTCCGCTTATCGTAGTGATTTGAACGACTTCCACACCTTCTTCGCCCCCCCGGATACCCTCTCCGCACCCCCCTCGCCCGCCGACATCAACCGCTACCTCTCCGCCCGCCAGGCCTCCGGCCTCTCCCCGCGCTCCCTCGCCCGCCGCATCGCCACCCTGCGTAACCTCTTCCGCTTCCTCCTCCGTGAAGGCCGCATCGACCACGACCCCTCCGCCCTCCTTCATGCCCCCCGCCAGTGGCGGAATCTTCCGAAATACCTCACCGGCGCCCAAATCGACGCCCTGCTCGCCGCTCCCCCCGCCGATAAGCCCACCGGCCTCCGCGACCGCGCCATGCTCGAAATCCTCTATGCCTGCGGCCTCCGCGTCTCCGAACTCACCACCCTGCCTCTCAGCGCCCTGAACGCCCAACTCGGCTTCCTCCGCGTCACCGGCAAAGGCGGTAAACAGCGCCTGATCCCCGCCGGACAGCGCGCCCTCGACGCCATCCAGGACTACCTCCACTCCGCCCGCCCCCTCCTGCTCAAGGGACGCCAGTCCGCCGCCCTCTTCGTCACCGCCCGCGGCGGCCCCCTCACCCGCCAGGCCTTCTGGAAACAACTCAATCTCTACGGCCAACAGGCCGGCATCTTTCAAAACCTCACGCCGCATGTGCTGCGGCACAGCTTCGCCACCCATTTGCTCGAAGGTGGAGCCGACCTGCGCAGCGTCCAGTCCATGCTGGGCCATGCCGATATCTCCACCACCCAGATTTATACCCATGTCGTGCGCGCCAGGCTCCGGTCCGTCGTGGATCAACACCACCCTCGGGCCGCCGCCAGTCGCTGATTGGAGCCGGAAGGAAGTGCCATGAGCGATTACATGTTCATCCTCGAAAGCCACTTGAGCGCCGAGCAGAACGCCGCCCTTGCCGCCGTTCAGTCCGTCGCCGCCGAGGCCAATATCAGTCTTTTCCTCGCCGGCGGCGCCATGCGCGACATGCTCGCCGGCTGCCCCATCCGCGACCTCGACTTCACCGTCGAAGGCCCCGCTGTCAAACTCGCCCGCGATCTCGTCAAAAAGACCGGCGCCGAACTCATCGCCACCGATGACCATCGCAAAACCGCCGAACTCCGCTTCCCCTCCGGCATCACCTGCGAAGTCGCCATGGCCCGCCACGAGAAGTTCGCCAAGCCGGGCGCCAAACCCCAGGTCTCCCCCGCGACCATCCATGAAGACCTCCGCGGCCGCGACTTCACCATGAACGCGATCGCCCTGTCGCTGAATCGCGCCTCCCGCGGCCTCCTCATCGACCCCACCAATGGCGCCGCCGATATCGAACGCCGCGAAATCCGGGCCTGCTCCAACTACGCCCTCTACGACGACCCCATCCGTCTGTTCCGCCTCCTTCGCTTCAAAGCCCGCCTCGGCTACGAAATCGAACCCCGCACCGCTTCCCAGTTCCGCAACTCCCTGGAAGCGGAGATGCCCAAACACGTCCCGCCACGCGCCCTCTTTGCGGAACTCCGCCAGATCGCTCTCGAAGCCGCCCCCGACGACCTGCTCCGCCTCCTCGAGGAAGAGGGTCTCCTGCCTCACTTCTGCCCGGCTCTCGCTGGCGCCAAGGTCAACCATGCCGGCTTCCAGAAACTCGCCAAAGGCCGCGCCATGATCCCCTTCGGCGTCCCCTTCCCCGTCGACTGGTACGCCCTCACCCTCTACCTTCTCACCCAGAAACTC
>DNFG01000107.1 GCA_003487005.1 Bryobacterales bacterium | reverse complement strand
GGGAGAGGGGAATAGTTGTTACGACAATTTTTTGGGATCCCCCCGCCCGCCGATTCCGGTTTCACTGTCATGAGAGCGCCAGGCGCGGCCGCAAGGAAAAAACGCGCCGCGCCTGCGCTCACGCACCACACCGCCCATGAGCACCCCACGAAAGACCACCCCCGAAGCGGCCCTGCCCGCCCCCGTTGAAGAGGCCCTGAGCCGCGGCTTCTCGATCATCCCGACCGGCCTCAACAAGAAGGCAATGATACCGAAGTGGAAGCCCTACCAGACCACGCCCGCCACCCGCGAGCAAGTCCTCGAATGGGCGCGGCGATTGAAGCCGAAAGGATGGGCGATTGTCACCGGCAAAGTGTCCGGAGTCGTAGTTCTCGATTTCGACGGAGAGACTGGATTAGAGACGCTTGAGCGCTTCAAACTTCAGCCACACATACGGACTGGAAGCAAAGGCGCGCACGTTTACGTGAAGCATCCCGGCAATCCGGTTCCCACTCTCAATAGCCAATCCTCCTGCGAGATGAAAGAACGCTGGCCAGGTCTCGACATTCGAGGAGATGGAGGATACGCCATCTTTTGCGGAGAAAACGCCAACGGCCACTATGAATTGCTCCGCAGTTTTGACCTGTTACCCTTCGAGGCGATCTCCGCAGACCTACGGCAATTCCTGAAGGTGCCCGAGGCCAAGCTCGTCAGCAACGGGAACGGCCACCGGCCGAGCGCGCCCACGCAGTCAGGCACGCACGCCAACCGCGAAGTGCTGATCCGAAAAGCCATCGAGAGAGCGAGAGCGGATGGCCGAAATAACGCGGGCTTCTGGCTTGCAACGCAGGCCCGCGACAACGGCTTCAGCGAGGCCGAGGCCATCAGCATGATGGACGAATACCGGCGCAGCACGAGCGACAAGAACGCCAAGGGCCAGGCCGAGCCCTACACAGCGGACGAGGCCGGGAAGAGCGTCCAGTCCGCCTACTCCCGCGATCCCCGCCCCGGTTGGAGCAAATCCGCACCAAGGCAAACGCGCCAGGCGAAGCAGCCCGCGCCCGCCGCCACGCCGCCCGATCTGCCCACCGAACCGGACGCGCCGGCGCCGATCGACGTGCCCGAGGCCGAACTCCCGCGCGGCTACAGGATGGACGACTCCGGCCTGTGGAAGGAAGAAGACAAAGGCGACATCTACCTGAGCGCGCCGTTCAAGGTCCTGAGTCTCACCCGGAACGAGTCAAACCAGGACTGGGGGAAAGAGATCCAGTTCAAGGACTATGACGGGCGAGAGCACACCCTCATTCTGTCTCAGGCGCACCTTACCAGCGAGAAGGGAGAATGGCACTCACAACTTGCGGAGTCAGGTTTGCAGGTGAATCCGGATTCCAGAGCGCGCCGCTACCTTCGCCAGTTTCTCTCTCAGATGACCCCGACAACCCGAACACGCAAGATTGACGTGATCGGATGGCATAAACGGCAGACGATCTTCATTACGCCCGCGTGGACGATACCGCACGAGGCACCCGAGCGAATCCTACTCGACCAGCGGAAGGAAGAAGGACACTTCTTTCACCAATCCGGGACGCTGGACCAATGGCAAGAGCACGTTGCCGCGCCAAGTGCCGGAAACCCGCTTCTGGTCTTTGGCCTTGCCGCCGCCTTCGCCCCCATTCTTCTGCCGCTCCGCCAAGGAATGGGAGGGGGATTTCACTTCGCTTCCGGATCATCCACCGGGAAGAGCACAACACTGCGCGTTGCTGGCTCAGTGTGGGGAGGAGGCGGGAAGAACGGATTCTGCCGCTCCTGGAATCTCTCTGCGGTCGGTGCGGAGGCCATCGCGCAAGCGCACAATCACAGCCTGCTTTGTCTGGACGAACTCAAAGAGCTAGGACACCCCGAAGAAGCCGGACGCCTCGCCTACTTCTTCGCCCACGGCTACGCGAAAGGCAGAGGCAATATCCATCTGAAGCTGAGACCAAGTCTTCAGTTTGACCTCGTGTTTCTCTCCACTGGCGAGTTTGGCTTCTTGGAACTGATCGAGCGCACTTCCGGCCGGGTTTTCGGGGGGCAGGAAGTCCGCATTGTTGAGATTCCCGCTGACTGCGGGCGTCATGGCAGCTTCGATGACCTACATAAGGTGGCAAGCCCGGCCGCATTCGCCCAGATCCTCAGTGAAGGTGCAACGACCTACTTCGGCACGGCCGCGCCGGCGTTCATCACGAAGTTCCTCAAAGTTGGAGTTGATCAGGTGCGCGAGGATCTTGGACGCCTCATGGAAGAGTTCACGAGGCTGCACACACCCAAGGCTGCGGCGCCGGAAGTCGCAAGGGTTATCGAGCGGTTTGCCTTTGTCGCGGCGGCCGGGGTGCTGGCCGCGCGTTGGGACGTGCTGCCGTTTGATTCTCGGGAGGTTGTCACCCAGACGGCCGTCTGCCTGCGAAATTGGCTGAGGGTGCGCGGGACGGTCGGATCGCGCGACCAGAAAGCGGCATTGGACCATCTTCGCGAATACCTCAACAAGTACCGATACTCCCGTTTCCTTCGTCACGTCAGCGGAAGCACCATCAACGAGATCCAGAAGTATGGGCAGGTTGACGGTTACATCAACGAGAAGGACCCGGAGGACCGTGAAATCCAGTTTGACAAGCAGTGGCGGCGAGACGTCCTCGGACCCTACTCCCAGGACCTGATGATTCGCGCGCTGGATGAGATCGGCGCGCTTCAGAGGGACGGCAAGCACAGGCAGGTGAGGCGGAGTATTCCAGATCGCGGATGGGTCCGCATGTGGGTTGTGAGTGAGAAATTGCTCATGATGGAGCCGGACGATTTACCCCAAGGGGTGTTTTCTGGTGGGAAGAGTGGGAAGTGAGGGGGAAAACATGAGTTATGTGACCTGGACTCAACAAGATAGCACTTCCCACTTTTCGGTTTTCGAGGTGGGAAGTCGGTGGGAAGTGTGGGAAGTGGCTCCGAAGGCCAAAAGGGGGCAGGTGGGAAGTGTGGGAAGTGGTGGGAAGTAATTTCATGAGAGAAGATTCCATCAAATCAATAAGTTACGCTCCGACTTCCCACACTTCCCACACTTCCCACCGAAAACATAGTAGAGGGGGTAAATTGGGGGCGGAGGGTCCAGAGGGTGAACGAAGCGGGAGTCCGCATGCGGACGGAAGCGCCTCGGAAATCCTCAACGCCAAAGCCGCCTGCGCCCATCTCGGCATCTCGGAAGCCCACATCCGGAA
>DNFG01000322.1 GCA_003487005.1 Bryobacterales bacterium | reverse complement strand
GGTTTCCTGGTAGCAATCCATGCGGGGTTCTTTCAAAGAGCCTCGCATGGATTGCTACCAGGAAACCCTCTTTAAACTGAAAACTTTTTGGGCCCGTCAGGGATGCGTCATCCAGGAACCGTATGACGTCGAAGTCGGCGCAGGCACCATGTGCCCCGAGACCTTCCTTCGCGTCCTCGGTCCCAACCCCTACAACGTCGCCTACGTCCAGCCCTCCCGCCGCCCCGCCGACGGCCGCTATGGCGAAAATCCCAACCGCCTCTACAAACACTCCCAACTCCAGGTCATCCTCAAGCCCGCCCCGGCCGATGTGATGGACCTCTACCTCGCCTCCCTCGAAGCCATCGGCATCAAACTCAGCCAGCATGACCTCAAATTCGAGGAGGACAATTGGGAGTCCCCCACCCTCGGCGCCTGGGGCATCGGCTGGCAGGTCATGCTCGACGGCCTCGAAATCACCCAGTTCACTTACTTCCAGCAGTGCGGCGGCGTCGACCTCGAACTCGTCCCCGCCGAATTGACCTACGGACTCGAACGCCTCACCGCCTTCCTCCAGGACCGCAAATCCGTCTACGACATCGAGTGGGTTCCCGGCACCAGCTACCGCGACGTCCGTTTCCTCGATGAGCAACAGTTCTCCGTCTATAACTTCGAAATGGCCGATGTCGCCATGCTCTGGAAACTCCTCGACCTCCACGAAGCCGAAGCCCAGCGTCTCATCGACGGCTATCACGCCTCGGATCAGAAAGCCCGCTTCCCCCTGCTCGCCGCCTACGATCACGTGCTCAAGTGCTCCCATAATTTCAACCTCCTCGACGCCCGCGGCGCCATCAGCGTCACCGAACGCGTCGGCGTCATCGCCCGCGTCCGCAAACTCGCCGTCGGCGTCGCCACCGCCTGGGTCGACCAGCAGCAAATCCTCCGCACCGGGGTGGCCGCATGAGCGAACTCCGCCCCTTCCTCCTCGAAATCGGCGTCGAAGAAATCCCCCACTGGATGATCGCCCCGGCCCTCGCCGACCTCGAGCGCCTCTTCCGCTCCGTCCTTGATGAAAACCGCCTCGAAGCCGCGGACCTTCAACTCGACGGCACCCCCCGCCGCCTCGTCCTCCGTACCGCCTCCCTCCCCGTCCGCCAGGCCGACCGCGACGAACTCGTCTTGGGCCCGCCGAAGGCCGCCGGCGAAGGCGCCGCCAACGGTTTCGCCCGCAAGAACGGCGTCACCCTCGACCAACTCGCCATCGAATCCACCCCCAAGGGCGAATACTACGCCCTCCGCCGCGCCGTCGCCGGCCGCGAAACCCGCGAGATCCTCGCCGCCGCTCTCCCCGCCCTGATCACCAGAATCCCCTGGCCCAAGGCCATGTACTGGACCGGCAAGGACGGCGCCCGCTTCATTCGCCCCATCCGCTGGATCGCCTGCCTCCTCGGCGACCAGGTCGTCGAATTCGAACTCGCCGGCGTTCAGTCCGGAGCCAACTCCCGCGGCCACCGCCGCCTCGGCGCCGATGAAGTCGTCTTCGACCACTCCACTTACGAGGACCGCCTCCGCAAGAACGGCGTCATCCTCAGCGCCTCCGAACGCCGCAAAAAGATCCTCGACGGCATCAAAAAGCTCCTCAAAGGCACGGATCTCAAGCTCTCCGCCGACGAAGCCCTCCTTGACGACCTCGCCTTCCTCACTGAATTCCCCACGCCCATCCTCGGCGCCTTCGACGAGAAGTTCCTCAGCCTCCCCGCCGAAGTCCTGACCACCGTCATGCGCCACCACCAGCGCTACTTCACCCTCCAGCGCCCTGATGGCTCCATGGCCCCCAACTTCATCGCCGTCATGAACATGAAGGCCGACCGCCAGGGCTTCGTCCGCAAGGGCAATGAACGCGTCCTCGAAGCCCGCTTCAACGACGCCCGCTTCTTCTGGGAAGTCGATCAGCAGAAACCCCTCGCCCAGCGCATCGACGACCTCAAGAACGTCACCTTCCAGGCCCGCCTCGGCTCTTACCACGCTAAAACTCAGGGCATCGAAGCCGGCGCCACCCGCATGGCCCGCCTCCTCAACGTCGATATCGCCTCCGTCCGCCGCGCCGCCTCCCTCGCCAAAACCGACCTGACCACCGAAATGGTCAAGGAACTCACCGAACTCCAGGGCGTCATGGGCGGCCTCTACGCCCGCTCCCAGGGTGAACCCGAAGCCGTCTGGCGCGCCGTCTACGAACACTACCTCCCCCAAAGCCTCGACGACCCGATCCCCTCCTCCGTCGAAGGCCGCGTCCTCTCCATGGCCGATAAACTCGATACCCTCGAAGGCTGCTTCGCCATCGGCATCGTTCCCACCGGCTCCAAGGACCCCTTCGGCCTCCGCCGCGCCGCCCAGGGCCTCGTCAAAATCCTCGTCGAAGGCCGCGTCGCCCTCAATCTCCGCGAACTGCTCACCGCCGGCGCCGAGGAAACCCATCGCACCTTCTCCGCCCTCGCCATCGGCGGCTACGACTCCGCCCGCGAAGACGACGGCGCCCTCCGCTGGAGCCGCCAACTCTGGGACTTCCTCCTCGATCGCATCCGCTACTACTTCCGCGACGTTCGCAAGTTCAAGTACGACGAGGTCAACGCCGCCCTCGCCTCCTCCTGGACCACCCTCCCCGACCTCGAAGACCGCCTCTTCGCCATCCAGATGGTCCGCGAGACCGAAAACTTCGAACCCCTCGCCGCCAGCGTCAAACGCATCCGCAATGTCCTCAAACAGGCCCAGTGGTCCAGCGGCGACGTTAATCCCGCCCTGCTCGAACCCGGCCCCGAACTCGACCTCTTCGAGGATCTGTCCCGCCTCGAACCCCAGGTCCGGCAGGCTTCCGCCTCGCGGGACTTCCTCCAGGCCCTGCAGTTGATGGCCACGCTCCGCGAAACGCTCGACCGTTTCTTCGATAGCGTCCTCGTGAATGCCCCCGACCCGGGCGTTCGCGCCAACCGGCTCGCGCTGCTGGGCCGCATGTTGTCTGAATTCTCATCGATCGCCGACTTCTCGGAGATCGTCACGACCGCAACGACCGAATGAAATCATCAGTGAGTCAGTTCACAGGAGAACAATCGTTATGAGCAAATATGTCTACTCGTTTGGCGGCGGTACCGCCGACGGCGACGGCACCATGAAGGATACCCTCGGCGGCAAAGGCGCCGGCCTGGCCGAAATGTGCCGCGCCGGCGTCCCCGTCCCCCCGGGCTTCACCATCATCACCGACGTCTGCAACGTCTTCTTCGATAACAACAACAAAGTGCCGAAGGAAGTCGACGACCAGATCTGGAAGGCGATGGAGAAGGTCGAGAAGCTCCTCGGCAAGAAGTTCGGCGACGCCGCCGACCCCCTGCTCATGAGCGTCCGCTCCGGCGCCAAGTTCTCCATGCCCGGCATGATGAACACCATTCTCAACCTCGGCCTCAATGACAAGACCACCGAAGGCCTCGCCAAGAAGACCGGCAACCCCCGCTTCGCCTACGACTGCTACCGCCGCTTCATCCAGATGTTCGGTGAAGTCTCGATGCGCGTCGACATGGAACACTTCGACGAAGTCTTCGACGCCCAGAAGGCCAAGCGCAAGGCCAAGCTCGACACCGATCTCACCGCCGAAGACCTCCAGGTCATCATCGCCGAGTACAAGAAGATCATCAAAAAGCACGCCAAGCGCGACTTCCCCCAGGACGTCCGCGAACAGCTCATCATGAGCCGCGATGCCGTCTTCAACTCCTGGTGGGCCCCCAAAGCCAGCTACTACCGCAAAATGGAGAAGATCTCCGACCGCCTCGGCACCGCCTGCAATATCCAGGCCATGGTCTTCGGTAACACCGGCGACGACTCCTGCACCGGCGTCGGCTTCACCCGTGACCCCGGTTCCGGCGCCAAGCTCTTCTACGGCGAATTCCTCGTCAACGCCCAGGGCGAAGACGTCGTCGCCGGCATCCGCACCCCCCAGCCCATCAGCGAACTGAAGGACTGGAACGCCGGTGTCTACAAACAGCTCTTCGACATCACCGCCATGCTCGAAAAGCACTACAAGGACATGCAGGACTTCGAGTTCACCGTGGAGCAAGGCACCCTCTACATGCTCCAGACCCGCAACGGTAAGCGCACCGGCCCCGCCGCTGTCAAAGTCGCCGTCGACATGGTCACCGAAGGCCTCATCGACGAAAAGACCGCCGTCATGCGCGTCGCCCCCTCCCAGCTGGACCAGCTCCTCCACCCCGTCTTCGATCCCGCTTCCCTGAAGACCCTCGTCAAGCTCGCCACCGGCATCGATGCCAGCCCCGGCGCCGCCGTCGGCCGCCTCGCCTTCACCAGCGATGACGCCGTCGTCATGTCCGCCAAATCCCCCGTCATCCTCATCCGCAAGGAAACCACCCCCGACGACATCCACGGCATGGACGCCGCCAAGGGCATCCTCACCGCCGTCGGCGGCAAATCCTCCCACGCCGCCGTCGTCGCCCGCGGCATGGGCGTCCCCTGCGTCGTCGGCTGCGGCGCCATCTCCATCAACGAACGCGGCAAGTCGGCCACCATCAAGACCGCCTCCAAGACCTACACCGTCAAGGAAGGCGACTGGGTCTCCATCGACGGCACCACCGGCGATGTCTACCTCGGCCAGGCCGAAACCAAGGACCCCGATCCCAACTCCCCCGCCTTCGCCAAATTCATGGTCATGGCCGACAAGTTCCGCGGCTCCTTCGGCGTCCGCGCCAATGCCGATATCCCCCGCGACGCCAAGGCCGCCCGTGCCTTCGGCGCCGAAGGCATCGGCCTCTGCCGCACCGAACACATGTTCTTCGCCGAGGATCGCCTCCCCCACGTCCAGGCCATGATCCTCACCGATAACGAAGCCGACCGCCGCAAAGCCCTCCTCAAGCTCCTCCCCATGCAGCGCAAGGACTTCGCCGGCCTCTTCATGGCCATGGACGGATTCCCCGTCGTCATCCGCACCCTCGACCCGCCCCTGCACGAGTTCGTGCCCAAGCGCGAAGAGCTGATGGTCGACATCGCCCGCCTCGAATCCGCCGACACCAAGACCAAGAAGGAAATGGTCGCCCGCTACAAGAACTTCGTGCCCGACGTCAAGTCGCTCAAAAAGGTCCTCCCCGAGCTTCTCCACCGCGTCGAACAGCTCCACGAGTTCAACCCCATGCTCGGCCACCGCGGCTGCCGTCTCGGCATCACCTACCCCGAGATCACCGAAATGCAGGCCCGCGCCATCTTCGAAGCCGTCGTCCAGGTCGCCAAGAAGGGCAAGACGGTCATCCCCGAAGTCATGATTCCGCTCATCGGCGGCGTCGAGGAACTCAAGAACCAGAAGGAGATCGTCGTCCGCGTCGCCGAGGAAGTCCTCGGCAAGGCCGGCCTCCTCGGCAAGCAGAAGTACCTCGTCGGCACCATGATCGAAATCCCCCGCGCCGCCCTCACCGCCGATCGCGTCGCCTCCGAAGCCGAATTCTTCAGCTTCGGCACCAACGACCTCACCCAGACCGCCATGGGCCTCTCCCGCGACGACTACACCAAGTTCTCCAAGGAGTACGAAGACAAGAAGATCTTCAAGGCCGACCCCTTCGCCGTCATCGACCGTGAAGGCGTGGGCAAGCTCATCAAAATGGCCGTCGAACTCGGCCGCGGCGCCCGCAAGGATCTCGAAGTCGGGATCTGCGGCGAGCACGGTGGCGAGCCCAGCTCCGTCGAGTTCTGCTACCAGGTCGGCATGGACTACGTGAGCTGCTCCCCCTATCGCGTCCCCATCGCCCGCCTCGCCGCCGCCCAGGCCGCCCTCGCCAAGGACGAAGCCGCCGGCGAAGCCAGCCGCACCGCGTAACCACCGAGCCTGACTCGCAAACCAAAGGCCCGGAGCCACCCGCTCCGGGCCTTTTCCCATCCCGCCCCGGCGCAGCCTGATCCATAATCAAAGTACGCATGATTGCCGGACACATCGACGTCGAACAGGAGCAGTTGGCCGAATTCTGCCGCCGCCACGGCGTGCGCCGCCTCCTGCTCTTCGGCTCCGTGCTCACCGAACGGTTCACCGAATCCAGCGATATTGACGTGCTCGTCGAATTCCAACCCGGCGTGCGAGTCGGCTTTCTGCGCATGGCCGCCATGGAACGTGAACTCTCCGGCCTCTTCGGCGCCCGGAAAGTGGACCTGCGCACCCCCAACGAACTCAGCCCCTATTTCCGCGACGAGGTTCTCCAGACCGCCCAGGTGCAGTATGCCGCCGGCTGACCGCATCCGCCTCCTCCACATGCGCGACTCCGCCCGCGAAGCCAGCAGCACCGCCTAACCAGCC
>DNFG01000265.1 GCA_003487005.1 Bryobacterales bacterium | reverse complement strand
ACTGGCCCATGCCGATCGAGGCGGTATCGCCATCGCCGCTGACGACGACGCAGCGGAGGGTCTGGTTGGCGAGCAGGGCTCCGGTGGCGACGGCCGGGGCGCGGCCATGAAGGGCATTGAAGCCGTGGGACTGGCCGAGGAAGTAGGCGGGGGTCTTCGAGGAACAGCCGATGCCGGAGACCTTGGCGACGCGCCAGGGTTCGACGCCCATCGCCCAGGCGGCTTCGATGAGCCGTTCGGTGATGGCGTTGTGGCCGCAACCGGCGCAGAGCGTGGATTTGCCGCCGCGGTAATCGAGGATTTCGAAGCCGAGGGGATTGAGTTTCTTGACGGGCGCGGTGCTCATTGGGCGGCCTCCTGTTCATGGGCGAGGATGGCGTCGGAGACGGTTCGGGCGTCGAGGGGGAGTCCGCCGTAGTAGAGGACGCTTTGGAGTCTGCCGGCGAGCGCGGCGGGGAGTTCCATTTTGAGGAGCGAGAGGAGTTGGGCGTCGCGGTTCTGTTCGACGACGTAAACGCGGTCGCAGGAAGCGCAGAAATCGTGCACAACGGGGTCAAAAGGCCACGCTTTGACGCGCAGAAGGGCGGTTTCGATGCCGGATTCGGCGCTGAGTTGGTCGCGGGCCTCCTCGCAGGCGTAGCGGGAGGTGCCGTAGTAGATCATGCCGATCCGGGCTTCGGGGCGAGGCTGGATTTCGGGGGCGGGCAGGGCGCCGCGGATGGATTCGAACTTGCGGCGGAGGCGGTCGAGGTTATTGACGAAGTCGTCTTCGCGTTCGGAGTAGCCGGCCTGGTCGTTGTGGCCGGTGCCTCGGGTGAAGTAGCCGGCGGCGGGGTGGTTGGTGCCGGGCAGGGTCCGGTAGCAGACGGCGTCGCCGTCGATATCGCGGTAGCGGGCGAAGGAGCCGAGGCGTTCGAGGTCTTCGGAGGCGAGGACTTTGCCGCGGTCGAGCGGGGTTTCGGGGTAGTCGAAAGGTTCGGACATCCAGTTATTCATGCCGAGGTCGAGGTCGGTGTTGACGAAGACGGGGGTCTGGAAGCGTTCGGCGAGGTCGAAGGCATCGTGGGCCATCCGGAAGCACTCTTCCGGGGAGGAGGGGAAGAGGATGGGGTGGAGGGTGTCGCCGTGGGAGAGGATGGCGTTGGCGAGGGTGTCGCACTGCATGGTGCGGGTGGGGAGGCCGGTGGAGGGTCCGGCGCGCTGGACATCGATGACGACGGCGGGGATTTCGGCATAGTAGCCGAGGCCGATGAATTCGGACATGAGCGAGATGCCGGGGCCGGAGGTGCAGGTCATGGAGCGGGCGCCGGCCCAACCGGCGCCGATGGCCATGCCGATGGCGGCGAGTTCGTCCTCGGCCTGAACGACGGCGAAGGTGCGCTGGCCGGTGGCGGGGTCGATGCGCAACTGGTCGAGGTAGTGGATCAGGGCCTCGGCGAGGGAAGAGGAGGGGGTGATGGGGTACCAGGTGAGGACGGTGACGCCGGCGAAGACGCAGCCGAGGGCGGCGGCGGTGTTGCCGTCGATGATGATGCGGCCGGCGGTGGCGTCCATGCGCTGGACCTGGAAGGGGTCGGTTTTGGTGAGGTGGGCGGCGGCGTAGTCGTGGCCGGCCTGGGCGGCGCCCCAGTTGAGGTCGGCGGCCTTGCGTTTGCGTTCGCCGAACTGTTTGAGGAGGGCGCGGCGGACTTCGTCGAGGTCGATGCCGAGCAGGTGGGCGACGACGCCGGTATAGATCATGTTGCGGACCAGTTTGCGGAGTTTGGCTTCGGGGCAGACGGGTCCGACGAGTTTGTCGAAGGGGACGGGATAGAAGTGCAGATCGGAGCGGAGGGCGTCGAGGCCGAGGGGTTCGTCATAGACGACGGCGGCGCCGGGCGCGAGGGCGAGGGTGTCCTCGCGGGCGGACTCGGGGTTCATGGCGACGAGGAAGTCGATCTCTTTCTTGCGACCGATGTAGCCGTGACGGCTGGCGCGGATGGTAAACCAGGTGGGGAGTCCGGCGATGTTCGAAGGGAAGAGGTTCTTGCCGGACACCGGGACGCCCATCTGAAAGATGGAGCGCATGAGGACGGTGTTGGCGGTCTGGCTTCCGCTGCCGTTGGCGGTGGCGACCTGGAGACTCAGGTCGTTGATGATGGGGGTCCGCCGGGCGGACGATTCGAGCCCATCGGACACAGATGGGGCACTCGGAGTGGCTTGCATCCCTGGCCAGCCTCCTTGAGAATTAGTGCCAACATTCTATGTGAGCGGGGGATAGACAGCAAGGGGGGCTGATTTGGCGAATCAGCCCCCCCTTGGGTTCAGGATGCGGGAGTTGTTGAAATCAGGCGGCTTCCTGGGTTCGTTCCCCTTCTTTGGAGGGGAGTTTGGCGACGACGAGGTTCCTGGCGAGGCCGATGGTTTTGAGGAAGCGGATCTGGAGCCAGGTGGGGTCGAATTCATACCAGGCGAGGCCGTGGCGGGAGGAGGCGGGGTGGGCGTGGTGGTTATTGTGCCAGCCTTCGCCGAAGGTAAGGATGGCGACCCACCAGTTATTGCGGCTCATGTCGCGGGTCTCGAAGCGGCGGGCGCCCCACATGTGGGTGGCGGAATTGACGAGCCAGGTGGCATGGAGGCCGAGGACGACGCGGGTGCAGATGCCCCAGAGCATCATGGGGAGGCCGCCGAAGTAGAGCAGGCCGAGGCCGAGGATGATGATGGGGACGTAATGGTAGGTATTGAGCCAGCGGTAGAAGGGCTGTTTGGCGAGGTCGGGGGCGTATTTGGCCATCGCCTCGGTGTTATTGTGCTTGGGCTGGCCGAAGATGATCCAGTTCATGTGGGACCACCAGGCGCCGTCATTGGGGGAGTGGGGATCGCCTTCCTGGTCGGAGCGCTGATGGTGAATGCGATGGGTGGCGACCCAGAAGATGGGTCCGCCTTCGAGGGTCAGGGCGCCGCAGACGGCGAGGGAGTATTCGAGCCAGCGGGGGACTTTGTAGGAGCGGTGCGTGTGGAGGCGATGGTAACCCATGCCGATGCCGCAGCCGATGCAGAGCCAGTAGAGGAAGGCAGCGACAGCGACGGCCTGCCAGGTGACAAAGAACAGGGAGGCGATGGCGCCAATGTGGAAAACGATGAGGGCGATGGTGGTCACCCAGTTGACGTTGCTGAGGCGGTAGGGGGAAATCGATTCAGTCTGCACGGACCATCCTAGGAGATTGGGATTAGCACCATTCTAGCGGGAGTTGAGGAGAGAGAAAAGTACCAACGCAGCTATAGATGCGTGAAGAAGTCTTCAGGAATCAGG
Source organism: Bryobacterales bacterium (assembly GCA_003487005.1). Taxonomy (GTDB): domain Bacteria; phylum Acidobacteriota; class Terriglobia; order Bryobacterales; family Bryobacteraceae; genus PNKE01. The sequence continues at coordinate 502 of DNFG01000265.1, read as the reverse complement.
TTTTTGAGGCATCGGGGGGCGTGCGGGAGGAAGGAAGGAGGCGGCGCCACCAGGGCTGCTTGTCTGCAACTGGTTTGCAATCAGGAATTTCCGGCTGAGGGAGATCCTGGTCGGCGACGACGGCGGCGGGGTTGGCGACGAGGAGGCGGTGAGCGAGGGCGGGTGAGAATTTTTCTTCGATCCAGGAGCGGGCGAGGTCGAGGCGGGGTGGGCGTCCGCGGACGCTGTGGCCGTCGCTGGCGATGAAGTGGACGTGGTTCTGTTCGAGGAGGCGGCGGGCGAAGGCCTGGACCTTGACGCCCCACTGTCCGGTGAGGGCGGAGGCGGTGACCTGGACGAGGCGGTCCTGTTCGATCCATTCGAGGAGGAGTTCGGGGCGCTGGCGGAGGATGGGATTGCGTTCGGGGTGGGAGATGATGATGCGGAGGCCGGCCTGTTCGAGGCGGTCGAACATTTCGCCGGTATTGGGGAAGATGACGATATCGGAGAGTTCGATGAGGAG
>DNFG01000462.1 GCA_003487005.1 Bryobacterales bacterium | reverse complement strand
AGCCTTCCAGCCCGTTCGGATAGTAGAACGCGATGTTGTGATAATCGGTCTTCCAGTCGCCGCCCGACAGCGGATACCGCCGCCCGGCCGTGCCCCAGGCCTTCACCGGCGGCACGTCCATCGCGAACCAGTTCAGCGTGTCCACCCCGTGGCAGTCCTGCTCCACAATCGGCCCGCCCGAAGTCTCTTCCCAGCGGCCCCACGTCCGGATCTTCTCTTCCTCGCTCGCCGGACCCGCGGGCAGCGGCGTCGCGGGCGGCTTCGGCGGCGTCCCGCCCAGCACCCAGTAGCTCATCATCAGCTTCATGTCGCCGATCCGCCCCGTCTTCAGGTAATCCATCGCCGTCAGATACTCGGGGCTGAACCGCTGCTGATAGCCGAACTGAATCGTCTTCTGCTTGTTCGCCTTCTCCCCGGCGCGCAGCAGGCGCTTGCACCCCGCCACGTCCGCCCCCGCGGGCTTCTCGCAGTAGATGTGCTTGTTCGACTGCACCGCCGCTTCAAAGTGCTCCGGATGCAGATAGACCGGCGTCGCGATCAACACCGCGTCAATATCGGCCTTGCCCAGCACCTCCGTGTAGTCCCGGTAGGCCGGCACGTTCGCCGCCCCCGGAATGTGCGTCTTTCCCAGATCGATCCGGTCCGGAAACTTGTCGCAGATCGCCGCCAGCCGCGTGTTCGGCGTCTTCACCATGAAATCGCCGACATAGCGGCCGCGGCCGCCCGTGCCGATCACGCCGAAACTCACCGCCGAATTCGCCTGCGCCGTGAATGCCGTCTTCGGGCTCACGATCAGCAGACCGGCGCCCGCGCCGGTCAATGCTGCTCTGCGCGTCATCTTCTTCTGCATGGGATCTCCTTCTATAACTCCACGCCCGTCTCCATCCACTGCCCGGATTTGCCGGACTCAATCACCGCTTCGCACACCTTCTGCGTCTGCCAGGCATTGCGGAAATCAGGATGCGTCCGCTCGCCCCGCTCCAGCGCCATCACGAAATCCGCCAGCGCGTTCAGGAACGTGTGCTCGTAGCCGATGCACGTCCCCGGCACCCAGTAGCGGTCCATGTACGGGTGCTCGGAGTTCGTCGTGTGAATCTTCCGCCAGCCCGTCACGTGCGATTCCAGCTTCTTGCCCGACTGCTTCTGCATGTACTCGAAATACTGCAGGTACTCCGGCTCTTCCAGGTCGAAATAGAGGCTGCCGTCCGCGCCATTCATCTCGAACGTGTTGAAATTCTTCCGGCCCCGCGCATACCGCGTCGATTCAAACGTCCCGATCGACCCGTTCGCGAACTCCGCCAGGAACATGCAAGCGTCGTCGATCGTCACCGGCTGCACCTGGCCCGTCAGCGCGTGCTTGCGTTCCGTGACAAACGTCTTCGTCTTCGCCGTCACCCGCGTAATCGCGCCGTTCAGCCACATCGCGGTGTCAATCGAGTGCGCCAGCAGGTCGCCGGTCACCCCCGAACCCGCCACCGCCGCGTCCAGCCTCCACAGCGCGTCGCCGCCCTGCGGCACGTCCGGCGAAATCGTCCAGTCCTGCAAATACGTCGCCCGGTAGTGGAACGTCTTGCCGATCCGGCCTTCGTCCACCAGTTGCTTCGCCAGCGAGATCGACGGCACCCGCCGGTAGTTGTACCAGACCATGTTCGGCACGCCGGCTTCTTCCACCGCCCGGACCATCTCCTCGGCCTGCGCCGCGTTGAGCGCCAGCGGCTTCTCCGAAAAAACGATCTTGCCGGCCTTCGCCGCCGCCATCGCGATCTCGTAATGCACCGCATTGGGCGCCGCGATGTCGATCACGTCGATGCCGGGGTCATCCACCAGCTTCCGCCAGTCCGTCTCCGCGCGCTCATAGCCCCAGTTGTTCGCAAACGCCTTCGCCTTTTCAGGGTCTGTCCCGCAGATGGCCTTCAGCACCGGCCGGTGCTCGCAGGGGAAGAAATCGTTCAGCCGCTTGTACGCATTCGAGTGCGTCCGGCCCATGAAGCCATAGCCGACCAGTCCGATCCGTAATTCTTTCGCCATGTTCGTCTCCTTCTCCTCAGCCATACCGCTCAATCAGACCGTCCAGCGCCTTCTTGCACGTCTCCGTCGCCGCCCACGCGTCCGGATAGAAGCACAGATCCACCGTCCACCAGTCGTGCGGCAACCGCGCCGCTTTCACCAGTTCCGGCAGGATCTCATCAAAATTCAACACGCCCGTTCCGAACGGCGGATGCGCCGACGTCTCGTCATCCCCGTTCGCGTCTTTGTGACACGTGTTGTCGGAATCAATCAGATGCACATGATTGATCCGCCCGTTCAGCAGCCGGATCAGTTCCACCTGACTGGCGAAAACTTCCTTCTCGCCCTCCTGCCGCGATCCCATCACGCCCACCATCTGCCCGTGGCAGGTGTCGTACAGGATCCCGAAATTGGCCTTGTCCACCGCGTCATGGATGTTCACGATCTCGCTCGGTTTGTTGAACACAAACCCGGGCTCAAACTCCCACGTCACGCTCAACCCGTGGTCGGCCGCGATGTCGCAGCACGTCTTCCATGTCTTCACCACGCGGTCCATCGCCGTCGCCGCGTCCACCTCGCGCAGAATCGTCGGCGGCTGCACCGAATCCACCCGCAATCCGCCAATCGCCAGATCGCGCGCAAACTCGCAATTCCTCTTGAACTCGGCGATGTACTTCGACGGATCGTCCGTGTTGATCAGCTTCTCGCCCCACAAATTCGCGGCCATTCCGCTGAAACCGAGGCCGCGTTCGCGCATCTGCGCCGCCAGTTCCGCCCGCTGCGACTTCTCCGGCATCGCCCCGCCCCAGCCTTCATCCGGCCCGCCCGGGTTCCCCGGATTCGGGTGCGGCGGAAACGCGCCCAATTCCACGCCGTCGAAGCCAAGCTCCTTCAAACGCGTGCAAACCGTCTCGAAATCAATCGGCTTCTCCGCGTACGGGCCGATCGTGTAGGCCCATGTCCCGATCGAACTGCGCTTGCTCATAACTTTCTCCAAATGTCCTCTCCGCGGCTGCCGCCGCGTCTTTTCCGTGACAATATCAACTCCCGCGCCCGCGCGCTATTCCAGCGTCTTGATCCGGATGTTCCGGAACCGCGCCTCCATCTCCGGCCCCGTGTGCAGTTGCAGCGCGATCACGCCCTTCATCCGCACATCGTCCTCGAGTTCCGACGTCACCATCCCGTTCACCACCACCCGGATCTTCGTCCCCTGGCAGTAAATCGACACATCATTCCACCCCGCGTGCACCATCTTCTCCGCTTTCCCCTTCCACCCGTTCACCATCACCCCCCGCTTGCCCTTCTCGTCGTAAATGCTCCCCCACCAGTTGTTGTGCGCCATGTCCGCCTGCAATCCATGCACGACATACTCTTCCAGCGCCACGCTCCGGAACTGAATCCCGCTGTTCCCATTCCGCAGTTTGACTTCCGCCCGCAGAACGAAATCCCCGAACTCCGCCTTCCGGTAGATCAGAAACGTGTTCTTGGTGATCTTCACCCCGTCCGTGGACCCCA
>DNFG01000186.1 GCA_003487005.1 Bryobacterales bacterium | reverse complement strand
CTGGGAACCGGCTTCCCCCAAAGCCGCTTCCACCGTGCTCCGCTACAGCGCCGCCCCGGTGCTCGAGTCCGGCTGGCTGCTCGGCGAACAGCGCATCGCCGGCAAGCCCGCCCTGCTCGATGTCCCCATCGGCAAAGGCCGCGCCGTGCTGTTCGGCCTGCGCCCGCAGTACCGCGCTCAAAGCTACCTGACGCTCAAACTCGTCTTCAACGCGATGCTGCTCGCCTCGCCTGAATAGACCGCCGCCGCCGTCCGGAACGTCTGCGCGTGTGCGTCCGCCGTATGTTCCACCGGCTTCGCGTAACCGCCGCCCAACACAACCACCACCGGCACGCCCGCCGCCCGCGCCGCGCCCAGCACCATCCGGTCCCGTGCCGCCAGGCCTTCCATCGTTAGCGACAGCCGCCCCAGCGTGTCGCTGGCCAACCCGTCCACCCCGGCCTGAAAGACCACCATCTCCGGCCCGAACGCGAACACCTCCTCCAGCGCCCGGCCGAGCGCCTTTAGGTACTCGTTATCTCCCGTTCCGTCCGCCAGCGCCACATCGAGCCGGCTCCGCTGCTTCCGAAAGGGAAAATTCCTCTCGCCGTGCAGCGACAACGTGAACACCTCCGGCTCGTTCTCGAAGATCGCCGCCGTCCCGTCACCCTGGTGGACATCGCAATCCACCACCGCCGCGCGCCGGATCCGTCCCGCCGCCCGCAGCCATTCGATCGCCACCGCCATGTCGTTCAACACGCAAAAGCCCGACCCCTCGCCCCGGAACGCGTGATGCGTCCCCCCCGCCAGATTGCCGCCCCAGCCTGTCGCCAGCGCTTCCCCGCACGCCCCCATCGTCCCGCCCACCGAGGCCAGCGTCCGCCTCACCAGCCCTTCCGACCACGGAAAACCGATGCGGCGGATCACCTCCGGCGCCAGCGCGCCATCGATGAACCGCCGCACATACTCTTCATCGTGAACCAGCGTCACCACGTCCACCGGCGCCAGCGGAGCGCACTCGAACTCGAAGCGCCCGTCCGCCGCCAGGCGGTCCCGCACCATCCGGTACTTCGCCATCGGGAACTTGTGCCCCTCCGGCAGCGGGATCGCGTAGTGGTCGCAGTAATAAAGCCGCGTCATCTCTCCTCGAGAGATGCCCTCAGCGCTGGCTCAGATCTCTCACGTAGATATCTTTGAACAACATGTCGCCATCGCCGCCCGAGTGCAGTTGTAGCGCGATCGTCCCGTCCAGAAACGGCGCCCGCGGATCGGTGAAGTCCACCATCTCCACACCGTTCAGATGCGAGATGAAACGGTTCCCGATCACCGTCACCGTCATGTCGTTCCAGTCGTTCTGCCGGACCACCGTCTCCTTGTCCGGCGACGGCCACACAATCCATGCCCGCCCAAACCCGTACACGCCCGCCGTGTGTTTGCCGACCGTGCAGTCGATCTCGAACTGCGCACCCTGGCTTACATCCGCCGTGCCCGGCTTGAACTTCGTGTGGAAGTACACGCCGCTGTTCCCGCTCCCGACGCACTTGAACCGCAGCGACAAGGTGAAATCCTTGTAGTTCTTGGTCGTCTCGAGATAGCCGTAGCCCTTCGTCACCGCGCGGCCGCGTAAGACGCCCTCGGCCTCGATCTCCCACTTCTCGTTCCCGACATTGTTCCAGCCGGTCAGGTCCTTGCCGTTGTACAACTGGACCCAATCTTCGCCCGGGCGCTTGGCGCCGGCGGGCAACTGCGCGAAGGCCGTGGAGGCCACGGCGGCAAAAACCAAAAGAGAAAACAGACGCTTCATATCCGCCTAGAATATCGCGACTCGCGCCTACGCGCTCAAGCCGGTTTCGATCGCCCCCGCAATCCGCCTCGCCCGCGCTTCCACCTCCGCCAGATCCGGCCCTTCCACCATCACCCGCGCCAGTGGCTCCGTCCCCGAAAATCGCACCAGCACCCGCCCCTTCTCCCCAAACTCTTCCTCCGTCGCCCGGATCTCCGCCTGCACCTCCGGCAACTCCTCCAGCGGCCTCTTCCGCTTGAACCGCACGTTCACCAGACGCTGCGGATACACCTCGAAATCGCTCACCAGGTCATCCAGTCCCCGCCCCGCGCGCCGCGCCGCGTCCACCACCCGCAATGCCGTCATCATCCCGTCGCCCGTCGTTGCGTGCCGCCGGAAAATGACATGCCCCGACTGCTCCCCGCCCAGCGGCAATCCCGTCCTCACCATCTCCTCCAGCACGTACTTGTCGCCTACCGATGTCCGCAACAGCGCAATCCCGCTCGACTCCAGCGCCCGCTCCAGCCCGAGGTTCGACATCACCGTCGCCACGATCGCCGGCCTCTCCGCGCCGAGTTCGCCCGCCGCGTGCAGATCCCGCCCCGCCACCAGAAGCGCGTGATCTCCGTCCAGCACCCGCCCCGCCGCCGACACCAGAATGCAGCGGTCCGCGTCCCCGTCGAACGCCGCCCCGCAGTCCGCCCCTTCCGCCAGCACCCGTTCCCGCAGCGCCTCCACATGCAGCGATCCACAACCCAGGTTGATATTGCGCCCGTCCGGTGAACAACCCGTCCGGGTCACCTTCGCTCCCAACCGCTCGAACAACTCCGGCGCCAGATGCGACACGCTCCCGTTCGCGCAGTCCAGCACGATCCGCAGTCCCTCCAGCCCGCCGCTCACCGTCGAGATCAGATAGTCCAGGTACTCGCGGTCCAGCAGCGGATCCTCCTCCAGCGCCGCCGCCTCGCCCGCCCCGTTCCGCGCCAGTAACTCGAAGATCCGCTCTTCCAACTGGTGCTCGAGCGCGTCCGGCAACTTGAACCCCGAATGGTCAAATGCCTTCAGCCCGTTGTCGTGATATGGGTTGTGCGACGCCGAGATCATCACCCCCGCCACGAACGGGCCTGTCCGCGTCAAATACGCCACCCCCGGCGTCGACGTCAGCCCCGCGAACCGCGTCTCCACGCCGGCCGCGCGCAACCCGCCCGCCACCTGCCGCGCCAGCCAGTCCCCCGACTCCCCCCGCTCCCGCCCCCC
>DNFG01000316.1 GCA_003487005.1 Bryobacterales bacterium | reverse complement strand
CGGCGGTTGCGCGCGGAGTCGGAAGCAGCGCCGGCGAAGTCGTCGAAGGCCTTGGTGGGGACGTCGATGAGGTGGGCGGCGATGAAAGGTGCGCCTTCGGCGGCACCCTGGGCGCTGTCCTTGTAGCAGCATTCCCATTCAAGGACGGCCCAGGAATCGTAACCGGCGGCGGTGAGGCGGGTGAAGACCTGTTTGAAATCCACCTGGCCATCGCCGAGCGAGCGGAAGCGGCCGGGGCGCTCCTGCCAGCCGAGGTAACCGCCATAGACGCCAGCCTTGGCGGAAGGACGGAATTCGGCGTCCTTGACGTGGAAAGCCTTGATGCGGTCGCCGTAAACGTCGATGAACCCGACATGGTCGAGGCACTGGAGGATGAAGTGGGAGGGGTCGTAGTTGATGGCGCAGCGGGGGTGGTTGCCCATGGCTTCGAGGAACATTTCAAAGGTGGCGCCGTCGTAGAGGTCCTCGCCGGGGTGGAGTTCGTAGGCGAGATCGACACCGAATTCCTCGGCGGTATCGAAGATGGGCTTCCAGCGGGCGGCGAGTTCCTTGAAGCCCTCTTCGACGAGGCCTGCGGGACGCTGGGGCCAGGGGTAGATGAAGGGCCAGAGCAGAGCGCCGCTGAAGGTGGGGGAGACGGTCAGTCCGAGGTTGGCGGAGGCCTGGATGACATACTTCATCTGCTGGACGGCCCATTCGGTGCGCGCCTTGGGGTTGGAATGGAGTTCGGCCGGGGCGAAGACGTTGAACATCTCGTCGTAGGCGGGGTGAACGGCGACAAGCTGGCCGAACAGGTGGCTGGCGAGTTCGGTGATGACGAGGCCGTTGGTCTGGCCCTTGAGGTCGTCGCAATAGGCCTTGGATTCAGCGGCTTTCTTCACGTCCATGACGCGCCCGTCGAAGGCGGGCAACTGGACGCCGAGATAGCCGAGGCTCTTGGCCCAGGCAGTGATATTGGGCAGGTTGTTGAAGGGGGGCTCATCGCCCATGAACTGGGCCAGAAAGAGTGCGGGGCCTTTGATTTGAGACATCGATGTTCCTCTCTGAAGTGATACGGCGCGTGGAGAGCGCGCACAGGTCTTCCCTTGAAATCCTATTCCATGTGAGGGGGCAAAGGCATCTTTCGGGATGTTTGGGGGTGATGCTTGACGGAGTGATGGCGGGACTGCTACATTCTAAGTGCGGGGTGGAGCAGTCTGGTAGCTCGTTGGGCTCATAACCCAAAGGTCGAAGGTTCAAATCCTTCCCCCGCAACCACCCCCCTCCCGCAAGTCCCTCCTGATCAACAACTTCCAGAGACAGCGAAAAAAAGGAGCAGCGAATGAAGGGCGAACTTTCTACCAAAGCTTCTACCAAACGGTTTCGGATTCCCTCGAGTTTCCGCCCGCGATGTGCCCGGAGGCGATTTCACCAAACCCAATGTTTATGCGGGTTTCGTGACTTGAGGGCCTCGGCGCGAGGTCTTGTTGAGGGTGGACCTTTGAGCCGCAACCCCAACGAGCACTCCTCGATGACCTCGAAGACGTGAGGGTGCTTCTCGCTGCCCCCTCGCCGTCCAGATTTCTTCGTTGTGCCGGAGCAACAGCGCGTGTCCCGACACCATGTTGAAGTTGCCTGCCGCCCTCGCCGCCGCCGAAATATCCCCCAGTCCTCATTGTTTTCTGGCGATCCAGTCCATTAGGTGTATGGCATCTTGATTCCCGAATGGGGCGTTGCCAACCGGGCCACCTTCGTCATCGACGAGCAAGGCAGAATCCAGCACATCGAAGAGGGATCCGCCGCCATCGATATTTCCTGCGCGGCCACGGCCTGCAACCGATTGTCCATGAAGTAGCGGCCCGCGATCTGTCCGCGACCAAAACCTGCTCAACCGCGCCAGGTTCTGACTGCCTGGATACTTGCCAGGGAACGCGGACTTCGAGGCCGTAGTAAGCGCTCGCTTGGCTCGCGCAGTCCAATCGGGCCAGCTTCTGAGTTCTTGAAGGCGCTGCCGCGAACCGTCCCAGCCAAGGCGAACCGCGAGAGCTGATGTTTCGCGCCGCTCGCCCGCGGCTACAGTCCGTAACTGGCGGGAAGAAAGAGCGCCCTCTGCTCGTCACTGAGTTGCGCCAGTAGCGCTTCCTCTGAATCGGGAAGAGCTTCGAGTTCCCTCCGGAGCCGCTCCAGCCAGGCTGCTTCCTTGGTTTTCAACTCAAGCCGGCCCGAGTCCTGCCGCTCCCTTAGAATCTCGACGGCTGTCCTGCCAGCCGCGATCGTCCGCCGGTAAGGATCCGGTTCGCTGACGATGGCCCGTGCCACCCGCAGGGTCGCCTCCGGTGTGAGAAGCGCCGCTTGCGGACTCAAGCTTTCGTCAGAGGATACGAGCCAGTCCCTCAGAACCAACTGGCGGTTGTCCCGGGCAGACTCATTCATCAGGCGGCAGTCGTAGACCAGGAGTTCCGCGAACGCCTCGGGCGCGTTGCCGGAAAGCAGCCGGATGTTCTGTACGGATTCGTTGCTCCAGAGGTCGCACATGGCGGCGGCGATGTTTCCCACCGGACTGAAATGCGCGCAGCAGGCCGATTTGCCTTCCATGGAGATCGGAGCCCCGGTGATGGCTTTAAGGATCGGGCCTTCGTACGCGCAGTCCTTGGAAGGGCCCAGCGCGCCGCGCTCGAAGGCGACCAGGCTGCGGGCCGCGCTCATGGCGCGAACCACCGCGGCCAGGACCTCCGGCAGCATCTTCTGATGAGCCAGTTGCATGGCCGTATTGGCGAAACCGCACGCGGTGTCGCCCCCGGGCACAACACCGTTTGTCTGCCGGGCAATCCGCACAATGTGGTCCCAGAGCCAGGTCATATCGCGAGGAGCCAGCACACCCAGCGCCGCCGCGATAGCGGGCACATCGCCATACAGCAGCCCGTGGTCGTGCAGCTCTTTGGCGCCGACTGATTCGATGCTGAGGATATCCGCGCCCGCCTCCGCACAGAGTTCAAAACAGGTCCACATCGCGTCGCAGGCCGTTCCTTTCCGCAAGAGCGGCGGTTTCGCCTGATCGCGGATATCGGTCGGCGTTACGCGCAGCGCTGAACGGAGTCCGTGCTTCTCGTGCGCGGCGCGCAGGATGCCATGCAACAGCGAAGTGATCTCCGCGCCCCACTCCGGCGTCTCCGTCATTGCCGGCAGCAACTCAAACTCCAGCACGATACCGGGCGCCTGGAGCGCCACGGCCCGGCGCGCGACCCCGGTCCCGATCTCCTGGTAGTGGCGGCGGATCTCCGCCCAGCGCTCCGCCGTGATCTCGATCGCCGGGAGCGTGAAGTTCACTTCCGGATAGACTACGCCCGCGCCGATCTCCAGTCCGAATCCGCAGCTCACCGGCCGGGGACTCACGCCGAATACCAGATCGGGGTCACGCGCGATGGCCAACTCCTCGAAATTCACGATTGCCGGATTCATCTGCTTCTCTCCTTCCGCCGCCGTCCTCGCCGCTGCTCTGCTCCCAATGCTGATTCCGCCGCCATCATTGCGAAGCCCACCACTTCTTCCGCGGCGCGCCGGGCGGCGATGGCATCCCCACGCTCAAGCGAGCGCAGTATTCTCGCGTGCGCCTCCAGGCTGAGTTGCAGCTCCGCGGTAGTTCCCGGTATTGACTCCAACGCCAGGCGGAAGGGCTGCCGGATGCTCGCGGCCAGGTGCTGCAGCATTGGGCTGTGCGACGCGGTCATGACAGCCGACTGGAAATCAAGATCGAATTCGATCCGCTTCCGTAGCCCGTGGCGACTCCGGGCCTGATGCGCCTCGAGGATTCGCCGCACAGCAGCGATCTCCGCGCCGGAAGCGCGCACAGCCGCAAACCCAGCCGCGGTTGGCTCAATCGCCAGCCGCACTTCGCACAATTGCTGCAAGAACGACGCGTCGGCCCCTAGTTCGGCCTGCCAAACGAGCAGATCCGGGTCCATCCGATTCCAATGCTCGGCCGCCCGTGCCCTAGTTCCCGCCCGCGGCTTCATTTCAACCAGGCCTTTGTCACTCAAGACCTTCATCGACTCGCGCAGAATCGACCGGCTGACGCTCAACTGGCCGCAAAGGTCGGACTCTTTCGGAAACTGGAGGATCTTCCCTGCCCGGCTTGATCGAACCACCTCCAGCGCCAAGGCTCGGGTAATCCGCGAATGCAGCCTTTCGCTTCGCCCGAGGATGGGTTCCCTTCCGGTCATGCGGAAAAATCATATCATATGATTTATTGCCAGCTGCTTCCTGACATGCGTTTCTTCGGCGCGGTGTGCGGAGGACTGGCCGCCGGACGATAATCAAGGTGAGAAGAATGAGGCAGCTTTCCAAGCGAACTCAATACAGTCTGCGCGCCCTGTACGCGCTCTCGCGCTGCTACGAAACCGGTCCGAAGCTGATCGGGGATCTCGCCGGGGAAGAGGCGATTCCGAAGAAGTTCCTTGAGCAGATCCTGCTTAGCCTCAAGAACCATGGTTTGGTGGCGAGCAAGAAGGGCAGGGGCGGGGGCTATTTCCTGGCGCGCTCCCCCGAAGAGATCACCCTGGGGGCTGTGATCCGGCTGGTCGAAGGGCCGTTGGCTCCGGTCCCGTGCGCAAGTGAGACCTCCTTCCGCAAATGCGAGGAGTGCGTGGACGTGGAGACTTGCGGGACCCGGATTGTGATGCGGGAAGTTCGAGATGCCATGGCGGCCATCCTCGACCGCACAACCCTGGCGATGGTCTGCCGCAAGGTGGATGAACGCCGGATTGAGACCGAGCACGCCGGCGCGTTGATGTACTACATCTGAGAAGCCTTCGTGGGCTTCATGTATCTACCCAATTCACATCAACATAGGGTACATTCATGGATTCTCAGTAGCGGAGTCCGCGGAGGAGATCGCTACAGTAAGAGTTAACTGCTTGATATAAAGAGTGTTAGTCATAACACTAGTTAGTCTATCGAAATAGTCGTTTTTTCTCTTGACATCAAGGACCTTAGACCGTTAAGCTTAATCCATTGGATCGCAGATGAGCAGTCTCCCGACAGTTCTGGCCCGGCAACTCTTGACCTACCTCGTCATCCGCTCCACGCTGAGTGCGTGTTGCAGCTAGCCGTTTGAATCCAGCCCATAGCGAATTGCGCCTCGCTTACAGCCAAGCCATGGCTTGGAGCGGCAGAAGTGTATTCGGAAACGGACAAAACAGACAGGGAGAAGTCACGGACATGGCACATAGCACTCAAAAGAGCCAGAACAGAACGAACTCACTTTTCTCGCGCCGGGGTGGAACTTTCCTTCCGGCACCGCGGGCAACGCGGGCAGCAGTCGCGGGTGCGACGAAGGCATTGCTGGTGGTGGCGCACCCGGACGACGAGTACGCCGTTGCGGCGACGGTGTACCGGTTGACGCGGGAACTTGGAGCGACCGTGGACCAGGTGGTGATTACCGACGGTGCGGGCGGCTACCGGTACTCGGCCCTGGCTGAGGAGATCTATGGGTTCCCCCTGACCGACGAGGCGACGGGCCGCAAGTATCTTCCGGAGATCCGGAGGCGTGAGACCCTTGCGTCCGGGAGGATTCTGGGTATTCGCCGTCATCACTTCCTGGGTGAGGCGGACAATGGGTTCACTTTGGACCCCAACGAGGCAGAGTTAGCCTGGGACATCCAGAGGGTGCGCGGCTTCCTGACGCAGGTCATGGAATCCGAGCAGTACCAGTTCGTCTTCACGCTGTTGCCTGCCAGGGACACGCATGGGCATCACCAGATGGCGGCAACGCTGGCGCTGGATGCGGCACAAGCCCTGCCGGAAGAGCGGCGGCCTGTCGTTCTAGGGGCCGATCCGGGGGTGTCCGGGAAGAGGCCGGCGCCCTATCGGGCCTTGCCGGGCCGGCCCCACACGAGAGCGGCCGCACACGTCTGGGAGTTTCCCCGCACGAGGCGCTTCGGCTTCCGGGAGGCTCTCGATTACCGCATTATCGTCAACTGGGTGATCGCCGAGCACAAATCCCAAGGCTATTTCCAAACCGACGTGGGCAGGCATGACGTGGAGCGATTCTGGGTCTTTGCGTCAGCCGGATCAGCCGAGTGGGCGGCAGCCAGTATGCTTTTTTCGAGACTGCTTCATGCGGATTCCGGACTGCCTGCGGCCATGCATGCTCAAGGAGCCTGAGCCGCCGGGACCCACTTATTGCGCGCCAATCCGTGGAGGACAAGATGCAACACCAACCGATAACCGCAACATTGAAGCAGCTCGGCACCCACGAGCTTCCGCTGAAGCAGGACGACCCGCCGTTTCAGGAGAGTCTTCGCACTCTCCTTGGCGTTGTCCAGGCGGAGGCCGGGGCGACCGGCTATGCCTGCTACGAGTATGTCGAGCCGTCCGGCACTTTGAGGCCTCGCCTCGTGCACGGCCTCGCCCCGCGTCAACCCCACCTTCATCCGGTGACCATTGCGGGCAGGCCGCTACATATCGCCAATACGGTCGAGGGGGCGCCGGCCATCCTCTCGTTCCCCTTACTGGAAGCCGGGAAACTGACAGGAGTTCTCGACTTCGGCTTCGCGAATCCGCCCCTCTTGACGGGTGACCAGCACGCCCTCATCGGTCGTACAGTCGAAGTCGCTGGCCGCCTGCTCAAGGCCAGCACAGAGAAGCTGGAGTTGGTCCGCACCGTGGCGCGCATCGTTGAACTCGAATGCGCACTGGCGGATCAGAAAATTACGGAGCGCGCCCGTGGCCTGTCCGCGCAGCCTCACGTCGCCGGCAGGTCCGCCCTGCTCCACGACCACATCACCCGTGTCCTGGACGCCCCCCAACTCGCGCACCGCCTTTCCGCCTACGCCGAAGAGACCCAAAATCGGGTCCAGGCCCGCCGCTTGGTCACACAGGCCAAGCACCTCCTGCAACGCACATCGGGGCTCTCCGAGGAGGAGGCTTACCTGGTTCTACGCGAACAGAGCCGCCGGACTCGGACGCCACTCCCTGTGATTGCGCAAGACCTGATTGATGGCCGTGCCTTCATCCCGGGCCTGCACCGTCAGATGACGGCCTGAATTTCGCGCCCGTGGCGCCTTTCGATCCTTCGCGAGCCCTGCCCGCTCGTCCAACCCGGCCTGGAGCGCCTCGCTTCGCCTCCTTGCCTGTAACGACAGGTCTCCAGTTCCTGGGGACCTGCACAACACTCTCAAGACTCAGCGAGGAGCATCCATGTTTCGTAGACCAGTTGGACCCCTTTTTGACTACGGCAGGCAATTATCACCGCCTTCTGCCCGGCGCCTGCTATTGCCTGCTCTCTTTCTCCTGTCGACCGCACTCCTGCCCGGCCAGTCCACGAGCGGGATAACCGGCATCGTCTCCGATCCCGCATCCGCACGGCTTGAAGGCGCTATCATCACAGCCCGCAACGAGGCCACCGGCGTCACACAGGGTACCGTAACCCGGGCAGGCGGCGAGTTTGCGATCGCTCCGTTGCCACCCGGCAATTATGAGCTGACCGCAGAGGCCCCGGGGTTTCAGAGATACGCCCGCAAGGGGGTTGTCCTGGAGACGGGGCGCGTCATCCGCCTGGACTTCAGCCTGACCGTTGGCCAAGTGACCGAGACTCTGGAGGTGACGGCGCAGGCGCCTCTGCTGGAATCCGAGTCCGCTACTGTAGGACAGTTCATCGAAAACAAAACAGTCAGCGGGATGCCCATCAATGGCCGCCGCGTAGGGGATCTGCTGAAGCTGATGGGGAACGCGGTTTACGTCACCGGCGATGTGATCCGCCCGCGCGTGACTGTGGCCGGCAGCCGCGGCGACCAGCAGCAATGGCTGCTCGACGGAGTTAATTCTTCGAATGTCGCCCTGGAAATCCCGCAGGCGCTCTTCAATCCGCCGGTCGAGTCCGTGCAGGAGGTCCGGATTCTCCAGAACAACTACTCGGCGGAATTTGGCAACTCGAGTGGCGGGGTCGTGAGTATTACCACGCGCTCCGGGACAAACGAGTTTCATGGCAGCGCGTACGAGTTCTTCCGCAACGATGCTCTCGATGCCCGCAACTTCTTCGCCGCACGGAAGGCGCCGCTCCGGTATAACATTTTCGGGTTCACTGCCGGCGGTCCTGTAGTGAAGAACAAGACGTTCTTCTTTACCTCGAACGAATGGCAAAAACAGCGCGTGGGCGTCCCGCGTCTCTACACCGTGCCCACCGCCGCGCAAAGGACCGGCGATTTCTCGCAGTCCTTCACTGCGGCGGGAGCGCCGGTGACCATCTACGACCCGGCGACCACGCGTCAGGATCCGGCCAACCCGGCTCGCACCATTCGCGATCCATTTCCGGGCAATGTCATCCCCACAGGGCGGTTCGACCCGGTGGCCCGGCAATTCCTGAGCTACTACCCTGATCCGAATCGCGCAGCCTCCAACTTGGCCGGCGCCAACAACTTCGGCCGGAACGGATCGACGAACCTGAACCTCACGACGTGGACCACGAAAGTGGATCACGCGCTCACCGACTCTCAACGGCTGAGCTTCCGGCTCGTCCTTCACGACTTCCCGACGGACACCACCCCCACCTTTGACAACCCGGCCGCCGACCCCGCCGGCGTCGTCACCGACCGGCGTGCGTACAGCTTTCTCGTCAATCATGTCAGCAACTTCGGTTCGCGACTCGTGAACGACCTGCGCTTCAACTACCAGCCCCGCCGCTTCCGCAACGACACTCTCAGCATCGACGGCGACTGGCCCAATCAACTGGGGCTGCGCGGCGTCTCGGGAAGTGCCTTCCCTCAGGTTACCGCCGCGGGTTTCGTCAATCTTGGGGCCGGCAATCAGCAGCGCATTCAAACCCCCATCCGCGACACGCATATCGTCAATGTCGCGAGTCTGCTGCTGAAGAGCCATTCGCTGAAGTTCGGAGGTGAAGGGCGATTCGGCCAGAACGTGGATGACCTCAACAGCCTGGCTTCCGGCTCGATCGGTTTCGGCCCGCAGACCACCGCGCTGCCAGCTACCGGCGGCGGCGGCAACGCGATCGCCAGCCTCCTGCTCGGCACCGCGCTCTCCGGGCGCATCCTCGATACCGACATCATCGACCGCCGATCCAGCTACTACGCCCTCTTTGTTCAGGACGACTGGAAAGTCACGCCCAACTTCACCCTTAATCTTGGCCTGCGCTGGGAGGCACACACCCCCCGCGTCGACGCGAATGACCGCCAGAACTCCTTCGATCTCTCTGCGATCAACCCCGTTTCCGGCACGCCCGGCGTCGTCACGTTCGCTGGACAGGATGGACTTGGTTCGCGCGTCTACCGGGGCGACTACAACAACTTCGCCCCCCGCATCGGCATCGCCTGGCGGCCGTTCCAGAAACGCAACCTGCTGGTGCGCACCGGCTACGGCGTCTACTTCGGACCGCCCATCCCCGGCTCCAACACAGCCAGCGCGGGCTATGAAACCAGCGGCGATTTCGCATCGCCGGACAACGGCGCGACCCCCGCCTTTCTGGTCCGCAACGGTTTCCCGGCCACCAACCCCCTCATTCGCGACAGCCGTTTCGGCGCCGTCGTTCCGGGTCAGCCGGTACGCTTTGCTCCCACATTCATCGGGCAGGACCGGAACCTCGGCTACTCGCAACAATGGAACTTCAGCTTGCAGCAGGAGTTCCGTGGTAATGTCATCGCCGAATTGGCCTACCTCGGCAATGTTGGGCACAAGCTCCCCGCGCCGGACACCAATATCAACCAGGTCCGGCCTGAACTGTTGGGTCCCGGCAATGCCCAGCTACGCCGCCCCTTCCCTCAGTTCGGCAACGTGACGCTGCTGACGCCCATGTGGGGCAACTCCTCCTACCACGGCCTCAACCTCAAGGTGGAAAAGCGCTTCTCGAATGGCCTGAATTTCCTCACCAACTACACCTGGTCGAAGTTCATCGACGATGTCGCCTCCAGCTTTGAAGTCGGCGCTGTTCCATCTGGTTACCAGGATTTCTACAACCGGGGCGCGGACCGATCGCTGGCAGGCAATGACGTCCGACATCGCCTCGCCGCCAGTTCCGTCTATGAACTGCCTTGGGGCCGGGGCCGCAAGTTCCTCCGCGAAGGTGCGCTGTCCACATTCCTCGGCGGCTGGAACCTGGGCGGCATCCTGATCGCGCAGGCTGGTAGTCCCTACGGCCTCGTCACACAGAACAACACCAGCAACGCCTTCGCCCCCGGCCCGCAGCGAGTCCATCTGCTGTCAAACCCCGCGCTGCCCGCCAGCGAGCGCACCACCGGCCGGTACTTCAACACCTCGGCGGTCGCCGCCCCGGCGCCGTTTACGTTCGGAGGCTCTTCCCGGGCGATTCTCACGGGACCCGGCCTGTTCAACTTAGACGTCTCGCTGCTGAAGAACTTCCGCTTCCGCGAAACCGGGAACGTGCAATTCCGCGCCGAGGCCACCAACCTGACCAACCGGGCGAATTTCGATGAGCCCGGACGCGCGCTCGGCTCGCCCGCCTTCGGCGTCATCAGTCAGGCGCTGCCTGCCCGGATTTTGCAGTTGGGTTTGAAGATAGATCGGAAGAGCGT
>DNFG01000377.1 GCA_003487005.1 Bryobacterales bacterium | reverse complement strand
AACCGGCGACCTGCTGATTACGAATCAGCCGCTCTACCAACTGAGCTAGGGTGGCCCGCTCCACTATTTTGCCACATTCCACGCCGTGGCACTATGGGGTCTGATGCCCTCGATTCCCGCCATCTCTCTCGTCCAACTCCCACCTGGCTCGATGGCCTCCTGGGAGCACGAAGAACTCACGATCCTGCTCTGCAACGAGAACGGCGAAATCCGTGCGATCGAGGGACTGTGTCCCCATGCGCGAGGACCCCTCGCCCAGGGCAATTTTCTTGACGGACTGGTCATATGCCCCTGGCACGCCTGGGAGTTCGACACGGCCTCCGGCCAGTGCACGCACAATCCCCGCGCCGCCCTTGCGGTTTACCCAACCGAAGTCCGCGACGGCATCATCCACGTCCAGATCCCAGAATCCCGTGCCTGAACTTCCCGAAGTCGAGACCATCCGCCGCTCTCTTGCGCCCCTGCTCACCGGCCGCGTCATCACCGCTGCGCGATTCCTGTCCCCGCACGCCGCCGACCACCAACCGGCTGAACTCGCTGCCCGCCTCGCCGGCGCACGCATCACCGGCCTCGACCGCCTGGGCAAACACCTCCTCCTCCGCCTCGATTCGGGTACGCTCGACATTCACCTGCGGATGACCGGCAAGCTTCTTTGGAATGCCGCTCCGGGGCCCCATGCCCGCGCTCTGCTGGAACTCGATCAGGGGTTGCTTGTGTTTGATGACATCCGCCAGTTCGGCCGCTTCCGCTGGTGGCCGCCCGGCGTGGTTCCACCGGGTCTGGGTCCGGATGCCCTCGACCTTCCGTTCGAGGGTTTCGCCGCCCGCCTCCACGCCCGCCGCGGCCGCCTGAAGGCGGTCCTTCTTGATCAGTCGGTCCTTGCCGGTCTAGGCAATATCTATGTGGACGAGGCCCTATTCCTTGCCAGGATCCATCCGCTGACCCCGGCCGCCCGCCTCGGCCCGGTCCGTCTTGAACGCCTCTACGCGGCCATCCAGGAGATACTCGCTGAAGCTCTCGCCGCGGGCGGGTCCTCGATTTCCGACTATGTGGACGCCAGCGGCGAACGAGGCGCTTTCCAGGACCGTCATCAGGTCTATGGCCGGACGGGGAAGCCGTGTTCCCACTGTGCCGCGCCGATCCGCCGTATCGTGGTCACCCAGCGCGGTACGCACTTCTGCCCCGCCTGCCAGCGCCGCTGAATCAGGCCATGTAATCGCCGGCGATGTAGTGCCGTAAATGAACGATGGTCTCTTCCTGCGCCGAGATCATCCATTTCACCAGGTCGCCAATGGACACCACGCCCGCGACCGAGTCTCCGGCCATAACGGGCAGATGCCGGACGCGTGCCTGAGTCATGTGTCGCATTGCGTCGTCCACGTTCATCTCTTGCGGCGCCACCACCAGTTCCCGCGTCATGATCTCCTCCACGCGAGTCTCCTTGGATGCCCGGCCCTGCAGGATCACTTTCCTCGTGTAATCCCGCTCGGAGACGATTCCGAGCAGACGCCCGCCGTCCATCACCAGCAATGCACCGACGCCCCTCTCGCTCATCCGCGAGATCGCTTCATAAACCGTCTCCGACGGCCCGATCGCATAAATCTCCCGCCCCTTCCGGTCCAGCAGCGTGCCCAGAGTGGCTTGGTTGGCTATCGTCATCAGTGACCTCCCCGGTCGTTCTCTCGGCGGCCCTGCATCTGGTCCACCGATGGAGTGTTGACGATTGTATGGAACTTCATGCCCTGGCGCAACCGCCGGAGCACCTTTAAGGGGCCTGCTCCCCGAAGCAGTACAAGGCGTTCTGGGTCCTCACGAACAACCGCCCGCCCTCGACGGCGGGTGTCGCCCAAACCTCTTCTTCGAGATCGTTCACCCGGAGCACTTCCCACTCCGCACCGGCCTTCAGCACCGCCACTTTCCCCCCTTTTGCGGCGGTAATCAGCTTTCCATCGCTCGCCACGGGTGAAGCGAAGTAGGTATCGACAGCCCCATCCACGCGTCCCTGTTTCAGGATTTTGCCATCCGCCGGCGCATAAGCCGTCAGAATTCCGCCTTCCTTTAGCACGTAAAGCACACCCCGGTAGAGCACAGGCGAAGGAATGTTCGGCAACGACTTCTCCGCTTTCCAGCGGATCGCCGTCTTTGTCATGTCGCCCCGTCCCCCCAGATCGATCGCAAACAACCCGCTCCTGGCGTTGGCCCGGGCCTGCACTACATCGTAGTCCCGCTGCTCGATCGAACCCGTCCGGTCCAGATCGAACAGGAACCACAGCTTCGTCATCTCCTCGTCGGGCGCTTCCGTCTTGCCGATCTTCCCGTCATTGTCCTTATCGTATTCCTTCAGGAATGCCTCCCACGTCATTCCTTTCGGCAATTTGCCCGCGATTTCACTTAATTCCGCCATCCAGGAGTGCACATAGAGCCGGTTGCCGTCCAGCACCGGGACCGACTTTGCCTGCCACGCCATCCCTTCCACCCACCACAGCTTCTCCCCCGTTTCCACCGAGTACCCCGCCACCTGATACGAGCCCGAAACCACCAACTGAGCCGTGCCGCCCTCCGGCGTCCACACGACCGGCGTCGAATACCCATGCTGTGCTTCCGGACGCTCTTTGCGCCATAGCGTCTTGCCGGTCTCCGCGTCCACGGCCAGCAAGTACGCTTCCGTATCCTGATCTGCCTGCAGAATCAGGGTCTTCCCGGCCAGGATTGGCGAATTCGCCATCCCATACGGGTTGTTGAACCGCCCCAACTCCCGGCGCCATCGCTCCGTGCCTTCCGCGTCATAGCTGACCAGTCCGGCTGCCTCGAAGAAGACATAGACATTGGTTCCATCCGTCACCGCCGTGGATGAAACGGGCGTGTTCACCGACAGAAAACGTTTGTCCAGTTGAAACCCTTGCCGCTTCCATCGTTCGGCCCCGCTCCTGGCGTCAATGCAGTGAGTCCACCCCGTGTGCGCCTCCTTCGGGCCGTCGTAGGAAGTCACATAGACACACCCCCCGCCCAGCACCGGCGACGAATACCCCGGCGCCAGTGCCGTCCGCCACACGAGGTTCTTCTCCCTGCCGAATTCCACGGGCAAAGGCCCACTTTCATTCACCCCCGTCCCGTTGGGTCCCCGGAACCGCGTCCACTCGGGAGCCGCCATGCAGCAGACGGCCAGCGCCAGTCCAATCAACCACCGGTGTGTCATATCGTCCATTATGACGGGCCACTCCGCATTTCCTCCCGAAAATAATCAGGACTGTCTCATAAGATAGAGAGGTGAACCGCGCGGCTCCGCTCCTGTTTCTGGCCTCCGCCCTGTTGGCGCAGTCCCCTTCGGCCGAGTTCCATTCCGGCTCCTGGCGAGGCCAACCCATCGAATACCGCATCATGGACGGCTGGGCTCTGGTCGAAGGCGACATTCTACTGGCGCCGCTCAGTGAAATCGAACCCGCCAGCGCCGAGGCTGACCCCTCCGGCAAACTGCTGCGCGGCGTCGTGATCGACAACGAGAACCGGCGCTGGCCGGGGGCGGTGGTTCACTATGTCATCGACCCTGGGATGCGCAATCCCCAGCGGGTGGTCGAAGCGATCCGGCATTGGGAGGAGCGGACGCCCTTCCGTTTCGTGGAGCGGACCACGCAGTCTGCTTATGTCCGCATCCGGTCGGTGGATTCGGGTTGTTCGGCGGCAGTCGGCCGCACCGGTGGCGAACAGTTCGTCAATCTCGCCGACGGCTGCTCCATGGTCACCACCGTCCACGAACTGGGCCATACCATCGGCTTCTGGCACACGCAGGCGAGGCTCGACCGCGACCGCCACATCCGGGTCCGTTACGAGAACATCGAGCGCTCCGCCTGGGGCCAGTACGATTCGCGACTCAGCGACGGAGTGGACGTCGGCCCGTACGATTATGGCTCGGTGATGCACTACCCTGACCGCGGCTTCGCCAGCAAGCCGGGGCCGACGATGCAGTCCATCCCCCTGGGCATAACGATGGGCGTCTCGTCCGGGCTCAGCGCGGCCGACGAGGCCGCCGCCTGGCAACTCGCCGGTCAAACGCCGCCCGAGGTGACGGTCACCACCGCACCGCCCGGTCTTACCGTGGTCGTCGATGGCCAGCAGTACACCACGCCAGCGCGCTTTCCCTGGAAATCCGGAGAGGTCCACCGGGTGAGCGTGCCGCTCAATCAGGACCTGTCTTCGGGCCTGGTGCAGCGCCACCGGTTCGTGGACTGGAGCCATGATGCCGCGGCCGGGTCAGAGACCGACATCGTGGTGAGCGGGGAAACGTTCGTCTACCAGGCCCGGTATCAGCAATTGGCGCGGTTGAGCGTGCCACGGCCGCCCGGGCCCATGGAGGGAGGATGGATCGAGGTGTGGCCCGCCAGCGAGGACTTCTACTACCCCGCGGGCACGGAAATCCGGCTCACTGCGCATCCGAACCCCGGCCTGAAGTTCCACCGCTGGCAGGACTCGGGCCGCGACGGTTTCTCGCCGGGGGCGCAGTTCGTGGGGTGGTCCGCCAATCCGCTGACCTTCCGGATCGACCGTGACTCGGACATCCTTGCGCTTTTCACCTCGGAGCCGCTGACGACCATCACCTCCACTGCTCCACATGTCAGTTTCATCGTGGACAGCACGCGGGTTTTCCCGCCCGCCTCATTCGTGTGGGAGCCTGGCTCGCAGCACCAGATCAGTGTTCCCGAGCGCGTGAACACGTTTGTCTCTTCGATCGTTCACCAGTTCCAGAACTGGAGCCACGGAGCGGCGGCCCTGCATTCCTACACGGCGGGCGCGGAATCGGCTACGCTGACGGCGAATTACCGGACCGCGTACTCGATCGCCGTCCGCGAAGCCACCGGACCGCAGCCGGGCAACATCCGGTTGACGCCTTCGTCACCGGATGGTTTGTATGACCACGGCCTGCTGCTGACCATCGAGGGGCTGGACACCGGCGCCGGACGGTTTCTGCATTGGACCGGCAACCTCGGCGGGACGCGCAATCCCGAACAGTTGGTCATCGAGGAACCGGCGCAGTTCATCGCCGTGAGTACCCCAGGCGGCGGAATTCCGGCTTCATCATTCCTCGGCGCCGCCACGCAGCAGGCCGGCCCCTTCGTGCCTGGCCAGAGCTTCATCCTCTACCGCCTCAGCGATGGATTCACCACCCCGGTTCAGGCGCAACACTGGGGCGGGCTCGAACTACCCGTCGAAATGGCGGGCGTGCGCGTGCTCTTCAACGGCCACCCGGCGCCGCTCCGCGAAGTGAGCGGCCGCTCGATCACCGGCATTGTCCCCGAACAGATCGCCGGCCAGAAGAGCGCCTTCATCACCGTCTTTCAGAATGGTCAACTCATCGGCCAGCGCTTCGTTTCGATCATGCCGTCCTCGCCCGGCGTGTTTACCCGGCGCGGCACGGGCCAGGGCGATGCGCTCGCCTGGAATGAAGACTGGGTCAACAACGCCCCGGAATCGCCCGCCGGTCAGTGGCGGCAGTTCCACTTCCTCGCGACCGGCTTCGGCGCCACCAACCCTCCGGAATCCTCCGCCCGCAGGACGCAACAGGTCCGGCCGGTCTGCCGCATCGGCGTGGAGTTGGGCATGACCGAAGTGGAAGTCACCAATATCGAAGCCTACGACGACCTCCCCCCGGGCGTGTTCCGCATCTGGGCGCGCGTTCCCGAAGGACTCAGCTCCGGCCGGCACATGCTCTTCGTCACCTGTGACGGCACCCCGTCGCAGCCCGGCGTCTGGGTCTATACGAAGTAGCCGCCGCGCTACCGCCCCAGCGCCTCCTTCAGCGCCGCCAGCAGCAGCCTGATGTTCTCTTCCGTCGAGCCATAGCCCATCGTTCCGATCCGGAAGACCTGGCCCGCCAGTGGCCCCAGACCGCCGGCGATCTCGATCCCGTGCTTCGCCATCAGCGACTTCCGCACTTCCAGATCGTTCACCCCTTCGGGTACCTTCGGTGTGTTCAGTGTCCACAGCCGCTCGCCCGGCGCCACCAGCATCTCCAGGCCCAAACCGGCCAGACCCTCCACGAACATCTCGTGATTCCGCCGGTGCCGCTCCCAGCGCGCTTCCAGTCCCTCCTCCTCGATCACCGCCAGCGCCTCCCGCAGCGCATAAAACATCGAAATCGGCGCCGTGTGATGATACCGGTGCGCGCTTTCGTAATAGTCCAGCAGTAGCTTCAAGTCCAGATACCAGCTCACCGGCTTCGACTTGCGCTGTCGCAGCCATTCCACCCCCCGCGGCGACACTGTGATCGGCGCCAGTCCCGGAGGGCAGCCCAGCGCCTTCTGCGTCCCGCTGTAGGCCACATCGATCCCTGCCGCGTCCACCTCCACCGGCATGCCGCCGAGGCTGGTCACGCAGTCCATGATCGTCAGCGCGCCGACCTCGCGCGCCGCCGCCCCAATCGCGTGCGGCCTCTGGTACGCCCCTGTCGACGTCTCCGCCTGCACGAACGCCACCACCGCCGGACGCTCCCGTTCAATGAAGTCCCGCGCTTCTTCGTCCGTGTACACCTGCCCCCACGCCTTTTCCAGGCGCACCACCTCCGCCCCGTGCCGCGACGCCATCTCCGTCAGGCGGTCGCTGAAGTACCCGTTCGCGAAGATCGCCACCTTTGCCCCAGGCTCGACGAAGTTCGCCACCGCCGTCTCCATCCCCGCGCTGCCCGTCCCCGAGATCACCATCGTGAATTCGTTCGCCGTCCCATAACAGACCCGCAGCAGCCGCGCGATCTCCTGGTTCACTTCAAAGAAGAACGGATCCAGGTGCCCCACAATCGGTTCCCGCATCGCTTCGTAGACGCGAGGATGCACGGGCGATGGGCCCGGTCCAAACAGTAGACGCGTCGGGGCTTTCAGGGTTGAGGTGGTCATCGACTCACAGTCTATCCGCTTCCGCGTCAACCCGCCATCGCCGTTTGCGCGCCGACTGTGTCAGCCCGCATTCTCCTGCAGGATCCGCCCCACCATCTTCGTCAGTTGATCGGCACTGAACGGCTTCCTCAGTAACCTTACTCCCGCCGGCGCCTCCTCATCCGAGTATCCCGAGATCACCAGAACCGGGATTTCGGGCCATCGCGCCCGCATCCGTCGCACCAGTTCATGTCCGGACAGCCCTGGCATCACCAGGTCCGTGATCACCAGATCCGGCCGCCGCCCTTCGCCCTCCATGATCTGCAGCGCCGCCGCCACCCCCGCTGCCTCCTGCACCTCCAGCCCTTCCTCCTCCAGTAGCAGGCGCAATAACTCCCGCAAGTCTGGCTGATCCTCGACCACCAGAACCCGCGCCACTCCCACCTTGCCCTTCCGTACCACCTCGGCCTCTGCCTCTTCCGCCGCCGCCCCCTCCACCGCGGCTGCCGGCACATAGACGGTCACCGTTGTCCCCGCCCCCTCCACGCTCTCCAACTCCATCGCTCCCCCGCATTGCCGCACGATCCCATATGCGGATGACAATCCCAGCCCCGACCCCTGACCCACATCCTTCGTGCTGAAAAACGGCTCCAGTGCCCGCGCCAGTGTCGCCTTGCCCATCCCCGCGCCTGTGTCCGCGATCTTGACCACCACATACTCTCCCGCCGGAAAATCCGGAGTCCGCAGCAGCGCACCTGCCCGCAACTCCACCCGCTCCACCAGCACCGTCACCACACCCCCGTTCGCCATCGCATCCCGCGCGTTCAATATCAGCTGCGTCAATGCCTCACGCAGTTTGGCCGCGTCCGCCATCACCCATGTCCCGCCCCCTCCATTCAACCGCTCCGCCTCGAACTTCAGCCGGATCCGCTCGCCGAGCAGCGTCGACCACATATGCCGCGCCTCCCGCACCAGCATCAGCATATCCACCAGCCCCGCCTGCATCACCTGCTTCCGGCTGAAATCCAGCAGTTGTGCCGTCAACCGCGCCGCGTCCTCGCCCGCCTGCGCGATGGACTCCATCGCCGCCCGGTTCGGATCATCGTCGCTCAATCGGGACAAAATCAGGTTGGCATACCCGTTGATCACCATCGTCAGGTTGTTGAACTCGTGCGCCACCCCTCCCGACAGCCGCCCGATCATCTCCACCCTGTGCGCCTCGAGCAGCCTCGCCTCCGTCGCCTGCCGCTGACGGGTCTCCTCCTGCAAGTCCGCGGTCAGCTTCACTTCCGCTTCCCGTGCCCGCGCCGTCTCCGTCACGTCCTGCAGCGCCACCACCCACCCCTGCCATCCATACTGTCGATCTTCCAGCGGAAATGTCTCGTAGCGGTAATGTGAATCCTCAACCCCCACTTCGCCCTTTGTCGCTTCCCGCCCCTCAATCCCTCCCAGGATTCTTCCCCAGGGTTCTCTCAACCCTTCGATCCCCACTCCCACCTCCGCGCCCAGCAATGCCACCGCCGCCCGATTCGCGTCCACCACCTGATGACGCCCGTTCACGACCACCACTGGCTCCGGCCACCCCTCCACCAGTGCTGCCCGTGCCACGGGAACCAGGTCCAGATAATCCTCCCGCAGCAAGACCCACGCTCCGCATGCCGCCGTCACCGCCATTCCCAGCGGGGGCAGATTGTACGATGTCCACTCCAACAGGCCCAGCACCTGCATCACATACAGTGCTGTCGGTGCTCCCACCCCCGCTGCCATCAACAGCGCCCGCCGCCGGTAGAGTCCCTGATGGACCCACGCCTGCCCCAACAGCAAGGCGATCACCGCCAGTGCCAGACCCGGCACGTACAGCCTGTAAACCAGCGACCAAGGTCCGTTCTCGAAGGCTACGAAGCTCGGCATCTCCGGATGCAGGCGAAAGCCGTGCTGGAACCACCCCTTCGTCCACGGCAGGAAGTCGAGCAACAACAACGTCACCGGCATCGGCGCCAATCCCGCCCATAGCCGCTTCCCCCGGCCTGCCCATCCCGCATGCCGCATCCCCATCACCAGCATCGCCGAGACTGCGACCGTGATCAGCGCGGGCCGCACCCGAACCACCCACGATTTCGCTTCCACCCCCGGCAGCACCATCTCCACCAACAACAGCAGCGGCCACGACGAACCAGCCACCGCCGCCACAATGAATGGCCCTACTCCTGGCTCTGCCCGCCTCGGCCACGCATAGGCGGCCAGCCCCAGTGTGACCAGCCCCGTTATCAGAAGTAAACCCGCGTACAGGAACATTCAGGCTAACCGCCTCCTCACGTGATACCACCTTTCAGCCGCCTCCGGGTGGTTTCCGCCAACTCCACCCTCCCCCCACCGCTTCACTCCATCCACCCTCACTCCCAGCGCCCATTGTTACCATATCTTCGTGCCGGCCCTCCCGTTCGCCTTCGCCCGTCAGATGGTCCTCGACCAACTCACCGGCGTCTGCCCCGCTTCGGCCCCCGAATCCGTCACCCTTCCCGGCGCTCTCGGCCGCGTTCTCGCTCATCCCATTCTCGCAGACCGCGATATCCCCTCCCTCGCCCGCAGTGTCCGTGATGGTTTCGCGGTCCGCTCCGCCGAGACTCCAGGCCGCCTCCGCCTCGCCGGCGAAGTCCGCGCCGGCGAACCCGCGCTTCTCCCCCTCCCGCCCGGCTCAGCCATCGAAATCATGACCGGCGCCCCTCTCCCCGAGGGCGCCGATGCCGTCGTCATGGTCGAACACACCACCCGCGATGACACCCACGTCATCGTCCCCGCCGCCACGCCCGGCCTCAACTTCAACCCCCAGGCCTCCGAAGCGTCCGCCGGGGCCGTCCTCCTCCCCGCCGGCGAACGCCTCAGCTACCCCGGCATCGCCCTTTGCGCCTCCGTCGGCGCCGCCAACATCGCCGTTCACCCCAAACCCCGCGTCGCCATCCTCGCGACCGGCGACGAAGTCGTCCCTTTCGACCAAACTCCTCTCCCCCACCAGGTCCGCAATTCCAACACCCTCTCCCTCGCCACCCAGGTCACCCTAGCCGGCGGCATCCCCATTGTCCTTCCCACCGCCCCAGACCGTCTCGACGAAACCCGCGCGCTCATCGAACAGGGCCTCGAATCCGATCTCCTTCTCCTCTCCGGCGGCGTCTCCGCCGGCAAGTACGATGTCGTCGAACTTGCACTCCAGCAACTCGGCGCACAGTTCTTCTTCGACCGCGTCGCCATTCAACCCGGTCAGCCTCTCGTCTTCGGCCGCGCCCGCGACACTTTCTTCTTCGGCCTCCCCGGCAACCCTGCTTCCACCATGGTCTGTTTCGAAATCTTCGCCCGTGCCGCTCTCGACCGCCTCGCCGGACGCCCCCACGCCCCCCTCCCCTTCACCCGCGCCTCTCTCGAACACCCCTTTTCCCATCGACCCGGCTTGACCCGCTTCCTCCCCGCCCGACTCCACCCCAACGGCCACTCCGTCGCCAGAATCTCCTGGACCGGCTCCAGCGATGTCCCCGCCATCGCCCAGGCCAACTGTTTCCTCGTCGCGCAACCCGATACCCCCGAGTACCACGCCGGCGACCTCATCGACATCCTCTTCCTCGAACGGTGACTCCATGACCGACTCCCTCTCCCACTACGACTCCGCCGGACGCGCCCGCATGGTTGACGTCTCGCGCAAACCCCCAACCGCCCGCACCGCCCGCGCCTCCGCTTTCGTCCGGCTCTCCCGCAAGGTCCTCCTCGCCCTCCCGTCCAATCCCAAGGGCGACCCCCTTGAAGTTGCCCGCCTCGCCGGTATCCAGGCCGCCAAACGCACTGCTGACCTGATCCCCCTTTGCCACCCCCTCCCCCTCTCCCACGTCGATGTCGACTTCAAAACCCGCCGCGACGGCATCGAAATCACCACTTCCGCCCGCACCACCGGCCCCACCGGAGTCGAAATGGAGGCCCTTACCGCCGCCGCCGTCGCTGCCCTCACCATCTACGACATGACCAAAGCCCTCGATAAAGCCATCACCATCGAATCCCTCCAGCTCCTAGAAAAAACCGGCGGCAAGAGCGGCCACTTCCTCCGTCCGGAGACCCCCAGGAAATGAACGCCGCCGTCCTCACCATCAGCGATACCGCCCACCGCGGCGAACGCGAGGATATCTCCGGCCCCACCGTCGCCGCCCGCCTCCGCGAACTCGGATGGACCATCACTCTCACCGAAATCCTTCCCGACGACGCCCCGGCCATCACCGCCCGCGTCCGCTCCCTCTCCTCCGACCTCGACATCCACGCCGTCTTCACCACCGGCGGCACCGGCATCGCTCCCCGCGATGTCACCCCCGAAGCCGTCCGCCCCGTCCTGTCCAAGGAGATCCCCGGTCTTGCCGAGTTGATGCGCCTCGAAGGCCGCAAGAAGACTCCGCGAGCGGTCCTTTCCCGCTCCATCGCCGGGCTCGCCGGCTCGACTCTCGTCCTCACGCTCCCCGGCTCGCCGACGGGCGCAATCGAGTCCCTCGACGCAGTCGCCGCCCTCCTCCCCCACATCATCGACCTCGCCGCCGGACGCACCGCCCACCCCGCAAATGGCTAAACAGAAACGGCCCGCCGCTCAAACGCGTCTAAACTGGTGATATGCCTAGGATGCGCCTGTTGTTCCTCCTCGCCGCCACTATCCTCACCACCATGTCGTTCGTCGCCCTTACGGTCGCGGCGCAACCGCCCATCCCCGGCGTTCCCAAACCCGGCGAGGTCCGCACCATGCCCGGCACCGCCGCCGTCAAGGAACCTGGCGCCACCGTCAAACCCGAAACCCCCTCCGTCAAACCCCCCGTCATCGAGGAGGAACTCGATGGCCCCGTCTTCCGCGACGCCGTCACCGTCATCCTTGTCCCCACCACCGTCACCGACAAGCGGGGCAATGTCGTCAACGGCCTCCGCCCCGAGGACTTCAACCTCTACGACAACGACAAACAGCAGGAAATCAACCGCGATGTCGCCTTCCTCCCACTCTCCATGGTTGTCTGCGTCCAGCGCTCCCGCCACACCGCCAATATGCTGCCCAAAATCCAGAAAATGGGCTCTCTCATGCGCGATATGCTTGTCGGCGATGAAGGCGAGGCGGCCATCCTCTCCTTCCATCACAAAGTCGAAAAACTGACCGACTTCACCAACGACCCCGACAAAATCGACGCCGCCCTCAAGAACATGTCCGCCCTCGGCGAAAACGCCCGCCTCAACGACTGTGTCAATGAAGCCACCTTCATGCTTCGTAGCAAGAAGGACCGCCGCCGCGTTATCCTCCTGATCTCCGAAACACTCGACCGCTCCAGCGAGGCTCACCCCCGCGAAGTCGCCACCACCCTCCAGGTCCACAACATCGACCTCTACACCGTCAACATCTCACGCCTGGTCACACTTTCCACCACGCGGCCCGATCTTCCCCGCCCTGACCACCTGCCGCCCGGCGCGCGGCCCCGCATCCCCTCCGCACCGATGGACCCCACGTCGCAAAATCAATGGACCGGCGCTCAAGGCTTCGGCGGCGACGCCCTCCCCGCTCTCGTTGAACTCTTCCGCTTCGCCAAGGGCATCTTCGTCCGCAATCCCGCCGAACTCTATACCCAGTACACCGGCGGCCGCGAGTTTACATTCATCACCGAACGCGACCTCGAAAACGCCCTCGCCAATATCGGCGCCGAACTCCGCAGCCAGTACCTCCTCAGCTACACCCCCAATAACCAGCTCGAAGGCGGCTTCCATCGCATCCGCGTCGAGGTCAACCGCCCCGACCTCAAAGTCAGGACCCGCCTCGGCTACTGGCTCGCCGCCATCCCCCGCTAACCCTCGCGGGAACCGGACCGCCTCCGCCGTGTCTAATCCGGCATGAACGTCCGGTTCCCCCTCTTCCTCTCTCTCCTCCTCGCCACCCTCCTCGCCGGATGCGCCCGCCACACCTCCGGCCCAAGGGTCTTCCGCTATTCCGGGGAGGGCATCCTTTTCCCGCCCGCCTCCAAAGCCCCAGTCGAAGTCCCCAATGTCCGCGGCCCCGCCCCGCGCGACTCCGATTGCACCGCCGCCTCCGGACCATTCTCCCTCCGCTGGCGCAAGACTTCCGCCCTCCTCCACCTCCCACCTTCCCTCGATTCATCCTTCCCTGACCAACTCCTCGAGGACTTCCACACCGCCATCTTTGCCCTCGAAGCCCGCTCCTGCCTCGTCTCCGGCGGCGCCGCCCGCGTCCTCGATGCCTTCGCCTCCTCCCTTTCTCTCCCCGCCCGATC
>DNFG01000503.1:12357-12611 GCA_003487005.1 Bryobacterales bacterium | reverse complement strand
GACAAATCCCGGCGGCAGCGTGCCAGTAGTCCCGGCGGAAGTTCGGCCTCGCCCACCGCCAGCAGATCCTCGATCCGCTCGAGCCGTTCCCGCTCCGCCGCGCATTCCGGACACCCGCCCAGATGCGTCTCGAGGGCTTCTTCCTGCTCGAAGGTCAATTCGCCGTAGTTCAACAGCAGCAGGGATTCGCGCGCTTGTTCGCAGGTCATCACAGAAACTCTCCCAGTGCGCCCCGCATCTTCTGCGTGGCGCGG
>DNFG01000503.1:0-12028 GCA_003487005.1 Bryobacterales bacterium | reverse complement strand
GCACTTCGCCGATGGCGCGGAGGCGCATCCCCTGGTAGTGCCGCATCTCGAACACCATCCGCTCCCGCGAGGTCATCGTCGCGAGCACTTCCTCGATCTTCCCCCGCAATTCCGCCGACAACAGCCGCCGCTGCGGGTCACCATCGGCGCGTTCCTCGGCCACCGTGTCCATCCGGTCGATCACCCCGTCCTCGGTCTCCACCACCGCCGGTTCGGTCCGCCGGACCTTCCGCTTGCGGAGATGATCGAGGCACAGATTGGTGACAATCCGGTACAACCACGTGTGAAAGGAACAATCAAAACGAAAAGAGTCCAGATTGCGGTACACCCGCAAAAAGGCCTCCTGGTAAATGTCGTACGCGTCCTCGGGGGACCGCAGCAGGTTCATCGCCAGTCGCAGGACCGGCTGGTCATAGTTCCGCACCAGACGCTCGAAAGCATCCTGGTCGCCCGACTGGGCGGCGCGGATCAGTGCAGCTTCATCCATCGACTGGCCCGTCCTGGCGGTACGGCTCGCCCCGCCGGCCACCGAAGCGGCCGGAACGCCTATAGCGATCGATCCGGATCGGGTCATCATAGTGTTCCGAGGCTTTCGCCTTCGGTTCTTAGACGGCCCATCCGAAGAAAAGATAGCAGGCTTGCGCCGTTTAGGAAACCCCGTCGTCCACCAGCCCCAATCCCCAGCGCACTATCCAGATCTCGGCCGCATCGAGCCCGATCCCGTCTTCGATCAAAGTGGACGGGCCCACCGAAGGCCGGAACAGCAGCCCCTCGCCGTGCTCGGCGCTCTGAGTCAGCCAGTGCAGCAACTCGTGCATCACCACCCGGGCCAGCGCCCGCCCCAACAGAATCTGCGCCAGCGCCTCCTGCCCGCGCAGAAATAACGGCCCAATGTGCATCGCCACCGCGGCCGCGTCCACATGGATAAACGGCTGCACCACACCGTCCAATTGCGTGACCCAGCCCAGCGACCCGGAAACGGGCATCCCCCTCCGGCCCACATTGACCGGCCCGGCCCCGTGCAAATGGACGTTCACCAGCCCCGACACCGCGCCCAAATGGTTCAGCGGAGCGATGTCCTGCACCAGAACCTGCACCCCCGCCTGAGCGAGAAGCGCGCCCAATTCCTCTTCCAGTTCCAAGCGCGTGTCCGGCGCAAGGGCCGGGCCGGCGTCCAGCAGGACGGCCAGAGTCGCCTGGGAGTACAGAAGTGCCGGCGCCAAGGTCAGTGTAATCAATACTTTCGAGGTATTCGACATGTCCGGCCTCCTTCAACTGAGCAGACGCCCCGCCGCGGCCTCGAAGTAACTGCACAGAGGCGGTTGCACCCGAAAGATGGGGGGGGAGAGACTACAGCAGACGGCCGCTCTTGGGGCGATTTGCGCGTAATTGAAGGCGGTTCAGACGCTTGACGAGGGCTTCGGAAGGCGCGATCGCGAGGGCGGCGCGGGTCATCTCGAGCGCCATCGCGGGATTGCGCTCGCGGTGTTCGTAGTGGATGGCCAGGCGCTCCAAAGCCTGGGCGCGCCAGGGGTTGGCGACGGTCGAAAGCTCGCTCCAGAGGGCGACAGCGGCGTCGTGGCGGTCCAGACGGCGCTCGATATCGCCCATGTGCCAGAGGGTTTCGAAGAGCAGCGCTTCCGCGAGCGGGCGCTTCACGGCCTCGCGCATCAGAGCCAGCGCCTCCTCGAACCGCTGTTCGTTGCGCAGCCAGCGGGCGATCCCGAGCATTTCGGCGGCGGATCGGAGGCGGGCCGGGTCGCGGAAAGCGGCGGGGACGATCCCGGCGAGGCAGGCGAGCGAGAGGATATCGAGGGCGTTGTGCTCGAAGACGCCTTCAAGCGGGCGGGCGTTGCCGGTGCGCAAAAAGTCAAAATACAGCTGCGGAATGAGCGCTCCGGGCGTGTCTCCGACACGTTCAAAGCCCAAAATGCGCACTTCCAGATCCTGCAGGCGGCAGCGTTCGAGGGCCAGACGCCACAGACGCCGGGCCGAGTAGAGCAGGTCGATGTGACGCAACCGGGCGAACGGAGGCTTCATCCGCGCGAGGCGATAGCGGGTTTCGAGCAGGGGAATGTCGAAAGCGCGGCCGTTGTAGGTGACCATCACGTCGAAACCGGAGAGCCATTCGGTGAAGCCTTCGAGTTGCGAAGCCTCCTCGGCGGGTTCACGGAGGAAGAACTGGTCCACAACGAAACCATCGGGGGTGATGGCGCCGCCGCCGACGAGAAAGGCGAACGTGCCCGAACCGCCGGCAAGCCCGCTGGTTTCGGTATCGACGAAGGCCCAACGCTCCGGCGGCACGCTCCAGCCTGTCTCCTCGGTCAGCACGTCCAGCAGACTGGGCGGCAACTCGCAGAGCGCGCCGACATCGGCGTTGCCGTGGCGGAAATGAGAGGGCCAGGAGCGGCGCATCCGCCAGTGGACGCCGGCCGCGTTTGCCGCTTCTTCGCCTTCATTGAGGCTGGCCGGAGCCTCGAAGCGAACAACTGGCGAACGGGCTTCCATCCGCGCGATCTTCCGGCGCAACTCGGCCAGTTGTTCCTGCAACCGGCCGGGCGGATGGGCGGGATCCATGAATCGAGCTTAGCGCGCGCCCGCCCCTTCGCGGATGGCAAACAGGTGGGTGGTACTGCGCAGGTAGATTTCACCGCCGGCGAAGGCGGGCGAGGAGATGAAGACCTGGTCGGCGAGCGTGTTGGTGGCGAGGACCTCGAACGTGTTGCCCATTTTGACGACCACGACATCACCCTCTTCTGTCGAAAGATAGAGCTTGCCGTTGGCGGCGACGGGCGACGCCTTGAAGTTGTAGGGCTTGGGCAGGCGGGTCCGCTCGTAGTGGGCCTCGCCGGTGGTGGCATCGAAGCAGGAGAACAGGCCGGAATCCATGATGACGTAAAGCCGGCCGTCGTGAATGACCGGGGAAGCCGTGTAGGCGGCGCCGCGCACGGTGGACCAGACCACGGAGTCGGTCCCCGTCAAATCCCCCTTCCCGCCCAGTTTGATGGCCATCAACTTCGGGTTGCGGTAGCCACTCATCACCAGAACGGTATCCTTGTGGACCACCGGGGCGGGGATGGTGTTGTGACCGAGGCCCGCGCACTCCCAGATCAGTTCGCCATTGGCCATGTTGTAGGAGCGGACCTTGTTCGGGGCAGCGAGAATGGCCTGGCGGACGCCATTGTGGGTAATGACCAGCGGGGGCGACCAGTTGCTGATCTCGTCCCGGTCCACCTTCCAGCGGGGTTTGCCGGTGGCGGCGTCGAGGGCGACGAGGAACGAGGGACCTTCGTGGTCAAAGTTCAGCAGCAGGGTGTCCTGGTCGAGGACGGCGGCCGTGCCTTCGCCGAAGGCATTGCGCATGCGCATCTGGACGCCGGGTTCGTACTTCCAGAGGAGTTTGCCGTTGAGGTCGTAGCAGAATGCGCCGCGGGAGCCGAAAAACGTGTAGAGGCGCTTGCCATCCGTGACGGG
Organism: Bryobacterales bacterium; assembly: GCA_003487005.1. Lineage (GTDB taxonomy): Bacteria > Acidobacteriota > Terriglobia > Bryobacterales > Bryobacteraceae > PNKE01. The sequence continues at coordinate 8,554 of DNFG01000503.1, read as the reverse complement.
CGAATTCGAGGCGAAAGAGCCATAGCGGCGGTGAAACCCTTCGTGGGGGACGGCCGTGGCGGCGGTCTGTTCCCAAATGACCTTGCCGGACTTGCGATCCACGGCCATGACAACGAGACGGTGGGCGGGTTGGGCGCCGCGGGCGCCCTGACCGAAACCACCGGCGCCGTCGCCGGTCTGCGCGGGTCCGCCCTCGACAGGAACCGCGGTAGTCAGAAATAGGCGGTCACCCCAGATGACGGGGGACGAATTCCCCAGGCCGGGCACTGCGAGTTTCCAGGCGACATTCTTCGTGTCGCTCCACTCCAGAGGAGCATCACCGCGGGCCACGCCGGTGTCGAAAGGGCCACGCCAGCGAGGCCATTCGCCGGGCACTTCCGCCGGCAGGAGGAATGCGAAGACCAGAGACAACAGAAGCAGGACGCCCAGTGGTTTCATGCTAACCAGCATATACAACAACGCCCCGGCCGCGCGAAGCGGGACGGGGCGTTGCTGAGGGACGATTCGAATCCGAACGGTCAGATCTTGGTTTCTTTGTAATCGACGTGCTTGCGGATCGTCGGGTCGTACTTCTTGATGAGCATCTTTTCGGTCTTGGTCTTCGGGTTCTTCGAGGTGGTGTAGAAGTGACCCGTGCCAGCCGTGGATACGAGACGAATGAGAATGCGCGGCATGATAATCTCCTAGAACTTGACGCCCTGTTTCCTCATGTCGGCGAGCACGGCATCCACGCCGCGCTTGTCCATGATCTTGAGGCCCTTGGCGCTCAGCCGCATCCGGATGAAACGGCCTTCGGCAGGGGACCAGATGCGCTTCTCGTGCAAATTGGGCTCAAAGACACGCTTCGACTTGTTGTTGGCGTGCGACACCCTGTTCCCGCTCACCGGGCGCTTTCCAGTCACTGGGCAATACTTCGACATAATGGCTCACTCCAAGGATGTTCGCTGGGGGAACGCGGGGAATCCCTTCCATGAAGTATACCCGATGGCCGCGCATTGGCGCTACCATGGTGGCTTCATGCAGCATTTACCAATATACCTGATTCTTCCTGCTTTGTCTCTCCTTGCAGTCGAAATCCAGGCGGCGGATCGAGATCCCGTCACCGGGGTGGAAAGCCGGGCGCTCGCCGCGCCGGGCCAGAAGGCCTCCAACCTCTACTATCACTTCTCGAACTTCACGGCCGGCGACCGGTTCGTCATTCTCGCGGTGGACGGTCAGATTCACAGCTACGAAGTCGCGTCGGGCCAGTTGAGCAGACTGACCGGGGGCGAGGGCGTGGCGGCCGGATCGGCGTCCCCCCATCCGCGCGACAAGGACCTCGTTTATTACTGGCGCGCGGATGTCCTCACGGAATTGAACCTCGCGACGCGAAAGGAACGGCGCGTGGGCGCGGGTCCGAAGTCGCACTGGGGCGGCTATGGACAGCCCACGTTTTCGCCGGACCTTCGCCGGGTGACTCTCTCGTACCAGAAGGACGACCACAACTGGGAGATCGGCCTGATGGACCTGGCGACCGGGCAATACCGGGCGGTGGTCAGCCAGGGGTTCCGGATCGGGCACGTCCAGCACCACCCGAAGGAGGACAAGATCTTTTATGTGTGGGAGACGGGCGGCTATGCGCCACAGCGCACCTGGCTGGTGAACAGCGACGGAACGGCGAACCGGCCGTTTTACGCGCGTCCTGATCCCAAGATGTGGTTCACGCCGCTGAAGGAGTGGGTGACGCATGAAGCCTGGATCCCGGACACGGGCGGGATGACGTTGATCATGGACAAGATCGGCATCCTCATCGCCGACAGCGAGGGGACGTCCCGGCTGTTGCCGGGGCAGTACTGGCACACGGCGGCGCGCGCGGACGGCAAAGTGCTGGTGGTGGACGACATGCCGGGCAATCTCTGGCTGATGGAAGCAGCGACCGGCAACCGGAAACTGCTGATCACGAACCTCCGCGGGGAGAAGGGCGTACACGCGCACGCTTCGTTCAGCCGGGACGGGCGCTATGTCATCTTCAACGACGGGCGGAAGGGCGAGGGCGTCTCGCTGATCGATCTGCACGCGGTGGAGGGCGAAGGGTGGTGGAAGTGAGGCGTGGACTCGATTGAACTGACGGTGCGAACGATTATCGCGGACGCCCTGGAGCAGCCGGTGGCCGAGGTTGGACCGGACACGGAGGTCCGCATCGCGGTAACTCCCGGGTTGCCAGAGAATGATCCCGTTCTGCGGCGGATTCAGGACCATTTCGCGACTGATTTCACGCCTTTGACGCACAGGAAGCACTCCGGGCTGGTATTTGTCCTGATGTTTGCGCTACCGCTCTTCTTCAATCGGTGGCTGGCGGGGGCGGTTTTGCGGGTTGTGCCGGAGAATCCGCCTGTCTGGACGGAGACGACAGCATTTCTCTTCGTGGTGATGCCGGTCTGGGTGGCCATCCTGCAGGCGGCGAGGCGGTGGGGCATGAATGCCGCACCGGCGGAGCGCCGGGTGCGGGTGTCGCAACTCGTGGGGGCGGTCCGGCGCGGCGCCTGGTGAGATCCTCGTGGCCGCCCGTCTGGGTGTGCCTGTCGAGACGGTGACCCTGGAATCACAGGTGGAAATCGAGATTGCGCCGCCCGGGGCGGGGGGACTCGATGACCCGCTACTAGATCAACTGGCGAGCCGTTTTGGGACGGTATTCCAGCATCCGGTGGAGTCCATGGCCCCCGTCCGCGTGATCCTCAACCGGCTGTTCGTGTATCCGGCGCTGGCGTGCGGATTCGGACTACTGATGGATCTGTACTCGCGGGAGTCCAGCCTGGGCTGGCGCCTCGCCCTTCTCGCGGGATTCTGCGCCTTCGGAGCGCTCTCGTGGCTGGTGAGCCCGAAGCCGAAACCACCCCCGGAACCTTTTCGTCGCACGGCCACAGTCCGCCGCCTCGCCGCGGCGGTTCGCAACGGCCTGATGTAGCGCGCGGCTTACAGGTCCAGCAGCACCTGAACCGGCGCGGATTTCTGGATGCGCGCCTTCGCCGCACCGAAAGCCTGACTGGAGTTTTTGAACTCGTCAATCGAACCGCCAACTTCATAGCGGAGAGTGGGGTCGATCGAGCAGGGTTCGCGCAGTTCCATCAGATAGCCGGCGTTGTTCGAGGCGAAGTTCTCGAGGGCATCGACGAAGGCGAGGTACTGGCGGATGACGCGCTGGGATTCGCGGAGTAGGCTCCAGGTGGCTTCGAGGCGGGTCTCGGCGTAGGACCAGGGGGCATTGGCGACGACCACGTCGGTCTTGGGCGGCTTGAGCGACAGGAAATAGTCCTTGGCCCGGGCGCGAAATTCGGCCGCGGTGATGTTCTTCGAGACGCCCTGGGGGGTGACGAGTTCGCGGAGTTTGGCGTTCAGGGCGTCGACGGCGGTCAGATTGCGCGTTCTTTGCTCTTCAAGGGCCTTCAACTGGGCGCGAAACAGGTTTCGGTTGGCGCCCTGGCGCATGTGAAACTCCTTGAGGCACAGCAGGGTCCGGTAGCTGCCGCGATAGTCTTCGGTCTTGCCCTGGAACTGCTGCAGGAGGTTCACGCCGAGGTCGAGCTTGAGTACATTGACGGCACCCTGGCTGACGACGCCGGCGATCTCCATCCGTTTGCGGCGGCGGGCTTCGTTTTCAAGGAAATCCATGGCCTTATTGAGGCGGTCGGCGGCGATGGGGGTTTCCTGCGAGGCGAGGGCATTGAGGGCCTTGAACATGCCGTCGGAGATTTCGAGGACGGAGCCGGAACTCTCGGTGAACTGCCAGGAGAGGTCATAGTAGGCGGCGGCTTTGTCGATCCGCTCGCTGATCTTGGTCCAGTTGAACTCGACCTGGCGGGTTTCCTTCGACTCCTGGATCTTCTTGTAATCCTCGAGTGAGGTCTTCTCGGATTTGAGCCGCTGGATTTCGCGGGTGACATCGTCGAGGGCCTTCTGCTGGGTTTCAAGCTGATCCCGATACCGCCGCTCGAGCTTCTCGAGATCGGCGAGACTGACCGGTGCGGGATCGAGGGACTCGGCGGGCGGCAGCCACGCGACGGGGTCCTGGGCGGCGGCGAAGGAGCAAGTCAGAAAAAGGGCGATACAGGTCTTCATGGTTGAATGGCGTGTTGTTCGGACTGCCAGAGTGCGATTTCCGCGCGGACGAAGGCTTCCACTTCGGTCCACACGATCGGATCATTATCCATTTTCCAATGCGAGATGCCAAAGCGGCGAACGAGCGGCGGGTAGTTGGAGAGATCGATGTCGCGAAACAGGTAGGTGTGACGAATATTGGCAAGGATGGTGGTCCGGCCAGGGTCGGCGGCGCGAATCTGGCCACGGCCGCGCAGAGGACCCGGGTCGCGCTGATAGAGGTTGACGGCGCGGCGGACATTGGCGGGGATGGTGTGATCGCGGCGGCCGATGCTGTCCACCTGAATGGTGAGCCGGACGGGCACGCGCCAGCGCTCGAGCTCGCGGGCGAGATAGACGCAAGCCGCGCCGCCATAGCTCTGGCCGTAGCAGATGATCTGGGCCGCGGCGGCTTCCTCCGGCGCGAGGCGGCCGTCCTGATTGCGGTCAAGCGCCTCCCGGATGAATTTGCGGACGGTGCCCCGGCTGTGATTGCCGGCGGTTTCGATGAAGACATGATCAGGGGATGAGTCGCGGAGCCGGAGCGCGAGTTGGCGGACCGAACGCTGCGGATGATCCCAATCCTCCCAGCCGCCCAGAAAGCCGACGATCAGCAGGCTGCGTTCGGGCAGCGGAGCGGGCGTCGTGATGTCAGATCGGCGCAGACGCCGGCCGGCCCCATCGGCGGGGAACGCGGCAAGCAACAGCAGACCCAAGGCGAACGAACGGCGCATGAAACTATAGAATTGGACCCCGCCCGCGCACTCAGGGTTTCGGGAAAACGGACGCGTTAGCGGTGCCGCCGCGCAAGCAGGGTCTCCTGGGCGTTGAGCGCTTGCTCCCGGCCCGAGCGGCCCGCCCTCGGATATTCGCCTGCCTCGTTCATCACGCGCGCTTTCACGTTGTCGTTCAAATACACCGCCAGGACGCGGTCACGGAGGTGTTTGACCATCGCCGCGCGGCGTAGCGGAAAGATCGTCTCCACGCGCCGGTTGATGTTGCGCGGCATCAGGTCGGCCGAGCCGAGGTAGATTTCGTCCTCGCCATTGTTGTGGAAATAGTAAATCCGGGTGTGTTCGAGGAACCGGCCGACAATGCTGACGACGCGGATCCGGTCGCTCAGCCCCGGCACTCCGGGACGAAGGCAGCAGATTCCGCGAACCAGCAGGTCCACCTGCACCCCGGCCTGCGATGCCTGGTAGAGCAGGCGGATGATCCGGCCATCGACCAGCGCGTTGGTTTTCAGGATCAAGCGGGCCGGGCGTCCGGCGCGGGCATGATCAATCTCCCGCTGGATCAGGGCCTCGAGTGCGCGGCGAAGGTTCACCGGAGCCACCAGCAGGCGCCGGTAGTCGTTCTTGGCCGAGTAGCCGGTCAGGTAGTTGAACAAATCGGTGGCGTCCGCGCCGAGCTCTTCGTCGCAGGTGAACAGGCCCAGATCCGTGTACATCCCCGCGGTCACCGCGTTGTAGTTGCCGGTGCCGAGATGGAGGTAGCGCCGGACCGCGCCGCCTTCCTGCCGGACGACCAGCGCCACCTTCGAGTGCACCTTCAATCCGACCAGCCCATAGACTACGTGTACGCCCTCGGCTTCCAGCGCGCGCGCCCATTCGATATTGCTCTCTTCATCGAAACGCGCCTTCAACTCCACCAGCACCGCCACCTGCTTGCCATTGCGGTTCGCGTCCAGGAGCGCCTGCACCACCGGCGACTTCGGACCCACGCGGTAGAGCGTCATCTTGATGGCCAGCACGTGGGGATCGCGCGCGGCCGTGCGGAGGAAGTCCACCACGGGCTGAAACGAGTCGAAGGGGTGGTGCAGCAGAATATCGTTGCGCCGGATCACCGTGAAGACGTCGTCCTCGCCCCGCAACGCGCGCGGAACCCGCGGAGAAAAGGGCGGGTCCTTCAACTCCGGCCGGTCCAGCGAAGCCAGATCGCGCAGGCGGTTCAACGCCAGCGGGCCGTTCACGTGGAAGACCTCGGTGTCGTCGATCTCCAGGTTCGTCTTCAGAATGTTCAGGATGGACTCGGGCATCCCGGTGGGCACTTTCAACCGGACCACCGCCCCGAAGCGCCGCTGGCGGACGCCCTCCTCCACCTCCTCGAGCAGGTCTTCCGACTCCAGTTCCTGGATCTCCATCTCGGCGTCCCGCGTGACGTGGAACGGATGCGCTTCCAGGATTCGCATGCCGGGAAACAGCGCGTCCAGATGCGCCTCGATCACCTGTTCGATCCAAACGAAGGTCAACGGGCCGCTCCGGCCCCGGAAGTTCTTGCGCAGCGGTATCAGTTGCGGCAATTTGTCCGGCACCTTGATGCGGGCGAACCGCTCGTTGCCCTCGGGATCGCGAATCAGCACCGAGAGATTCAGGCTGAGATTCGAGATGTGCGGGAAGGGCCGCCCGGGGTCGAACGCCAGCGGCGTCAGGACCGGATAGATGGTGTCCTCGAAATACTGCCGCGCCGCCGCCCGCTCTTCCACGGTCAGGTTCCGGTACTCCACCGTCCGGATCCCGAACGGCTCCAGCGCGGCCAGCAACGACTTCAGGCAGTCATGCGCGTCGAGCATGATCTGCTCGTATTCAAGCCGGATCGCCTCGATCTGCTGCGCGGGCGTCAGTCCATCGGGGCCCGTCTCCAGCACACCCGACTCCAGTTGCCCGAACAGACCCGCCACCCTGACCATGAAGAATTCATTCAGGTTCGACCCGAGGATCGACAGAAACTTGACGCGCTCCAGCAGCGGGTTCGATTCGTCCAGAGCCTCTTCAAGCACCCGGCGCTGGAAAGCGAGCATGCTCAACTCGCGGTTCAGGTAAAGCTTGGGGTCATGCAGGTTCAGCGCCGGGGCGGCGGTCCGGCGGGGGCGGCGGCGCGGCGCGGTGAGCATGGCGGAACTACCACTCTAGCAGGTGGCCCCGCTGTCATGTTATTGAAACAAAAGCGGCAGAAACTCCGACAGGTACCGCCGCCACACCAACCAGTTATGCGCCCCCTCGGTCGGCTTCCAGACATGCCGGATCCCGCGCTTGTCCAGCGTCTCATGCAGCCGCAACGCCGGCTCCCACAGAAAATCGTCCTTCCCGCAGGCGATCCAGAACAGCCGCAGCCGCTGATTGGTCCCTGTGGCATCAGCGAGCACCGCCCGGTGCTCCTCCTCGAACGTCTCTCCGCGCGGCCCCATGCTGAAGACACCCAGCGCCGAGAAATGATCCAGCGCCTTCAGGCCCGTGGCCAGCGTCTGCGCCCCGCCCATCGAAAGCCCCGCCAGCGCCCGGCGCTCGCGCCGCGCCTCGATCCGGTACTTCTTCTCGACAAACGGAATCACCGACTCCAGCAGATCCTTCGCGAACAACTCCGTGTTGCGCGCCCGCAGCGCCGGGTTGTTCGGGTCCGCCGGGTGGCCGTCCGTCATCACGATGACCAGCGGCTTCAGCTTGCCGTCCGCGATCAGGTTGTCGGCAATCAGATTCGCCCGGCCATAGCTCGTCCATTCGCGATCCGTGTCGCCGGAACCATGCAGCAGATACAGCACGGGGTACCGCCCCCGCCCCGCTTCATATCCGGGCGGGGTATAGACATGCAGCCTGCGCAACGTGCCCGTCGCCCCCGACGAATAGAGTTCGATATGCACCGTCCCGTGGGGCACCGCCCGCAACGCATGGTGCGCCGCCGCCGCGCCCGGCACGTCCACCGCGCTGTCGCTCGATCGCGCGCCCGTCTTCAACAGCGGATTCCGCGTGTCGATCGTCTTCACGCCATCCACCATGAACGAATACGAGTACAGATCCGCAGGCAGCGGCGCCGTCGTCACCGACCACAGCCCTTCGCTGTCCTTCGTCAGCGCCAGGGACTCGGTCCCCTTCATCCACTCGCCGCGAAGCGTCACGGCTTGCGCCTTCGGCGCGGCGATCCGGAACGTCACGCGCTGATCTCCGTGAACCTCGGGCGATATCCATGCCGGCGCCGGGGGCGTCTGGGCAGCCACCCAAACCGGGCTCAAAACAAGCACAAGTGCGAGAGACTTCATGGCAGCCATTCTACGCCCGGCCGGGGTCACCCGAGTTCGGGCCCGGCGATGGCGAACAGGCGCGGGTCGAGAGCAGGCGACGCCGCGCCGCGGCGCATCCGCAGCAATGTCCTCTGCTTCACGAATCCCAGAGACGCCACGACGCTCCCCTTACCCGCCGGCACATCGATTACCGCCCCGCGCCCGCTTGCCGCCAACCCGGCATGAATCAGCTCCACGGCTTCGTCGTCATTCGCGCAGATCAGCGGCCCCAACTGTGTGAACCGCCGCCCTTCCCGGCCCAACAGGAATCCATCCCCGCACCGCCACGCCAGGTGCCGCGCCCCCGCCAGCAGCCAGTCGAGCAGCCACCGCCGGTCCGCGCCAAACACCTCCGCGTCCAGCGCAGCCACCTCCTCCACCGAATTC
>DNFG01000180.1 GCA_003487005.1 Bryobacterales bacterium | reverse complement strand
CCCCCGCCCCCCCGGCCCCCCGGCCCTGTCACCCTGTCATGATCCGCGCTGGCGCCAGCCGCACCTCCGCCCTCCGCAGCGGCTCCCCCGTCAACTGGTTCACCACCGATCCCTCCACTACACCCGGACGCTCCTCCTGAGCCTGTGCCCCCACCCCCGGCGCCACCAGCGCCGCCATCCCCATCACAACCAGTGCTCTCATCCTTCTCCTCATTTCTCCAGCCACACTTCCCCCCTCCCATTCTCAGACGGCTCCCGCCCAAAAAGGTTGACACCTCCCGCCCCCTCTTTCAATGGACGCCCGCCGTCCCCAACCTGTTACTCCCGGTGATACCATTCGCCATGAACGCCATGCCCCCACTCCCGCTTCTTCCCTCACGCCGCGGCCTGCTCGCCGCTCTCGCTGCCGCGCCCACCCTCACCGCACAAAACCGCTACCAACCCGTCTTCGCCGGCCAGGCCTATGTCTGGAGCCAGCACTTCGCCCGCCAGAACCAGAAGATGGAGGATCACTTCGACCAGATCCTCGGCTCCTTCCGCAAGGCCGGCTATTCCACCCTCGAACTCGTCGGCTCCGCTTTCTTCGCTCCCCAGTTCGCCGAGCGCACCGCCGGCCTCCTCCGCAAGCACAAACTCAAGGTCCCCGTCGTCTACAACGGCGGCGAAATGCACACCGAAGCCGGTGCAGATAAGACCATTGCCGCCACCCTCGACCTCGCCCGCCGCGTCCGCAAAGCCACCGGCCTCCTCGAATCCGTCAGCTTTAACCCCAACCCCCTCCCCAAGGGCGCACCCAAGTCCGATGAACAACTGGCCACCCAGGCCACCGCCCTTAACCGCCTCGCTGCCGAACTCCGCCGCGAAAACGCCGGCCTCATGATCCACCAGCACGCCCCTGAAATGGCCGGCAACGCCCGCGAATGGCGGCACATCCTCGCCAACACCGACGCCGCCGCCGTCAAAATCTGCCTCGATACCCACTGGATCCTTCGCGGCGGCCAGGACGTGATGACCCTCCTCCGCGAAGCCACCCCCCGCCTCGCCAGCCTCCACCTCCGTAACTCCCGCAATGGAGTCTGGCTCGAAGAGTTCACCGACGGCGATATCGACTACCGCCAGGTCGCCGCCCACCTCCGCGATGCCCGCTACCGCGGCTACCTCGTCGTTGAACTCGCTTATGACAAAGAAACGGAGATCACCGCTCCGCTCGAATCCAGCCTGCGGCGCAGCCTCGACTACGCCCGGCGCATCTTCACTTAGGTGATCTCCGCGAATCGGGTGAGGAGAAGACTTCAAGTGCGAGGCCCCGTCGGAGGAGATGCAGGGCCTCGCTCGGCGGCGCAGGTCTCTCACGCCTGCACCAGCCGGTCTCGGTCACGGCGGCGCCACTCAACCGCCTCGCAGATCCCCAGCCACAGCCCCCATATCCGGCGGCGCCGCGTCCTCGCGCCGTCCTCGGGTATCCGGCTGTACGCCTCCTCGGGGATTCCACTGAGGCAATCATTGCCGATCTGGTGATCCTCTACAATTCTGGCTTTGGATAGCACTAACTCAAGTGAAGGGTCATCCGTCACGCCTGCCCAAAACCGCCCCTTTTGGCGCTACGATGAAAAGGCAATTTCCTCCGGGAGGTACCCATGCGTTCGTTCTCTCACACCAGCCGCCGCCAGGCTCTCCAGCACGCCCTTGGCCTTGGCGCCCTCGCCGCTGCGCCCCTCCGCGCCGCCGCCCAGATCCCCCTCGCCGTCCAGGTCTACTCGGTTCGCAAGGAAGCCGCCGCCGACCTCCCCGGTACCCTCGCCCAACTCGCCAAAATGGGCTATGACGGCGTCGAGTTTGCCGGCTTCTATAACCATTCCGCCGCCGCCGTCAAGAAGATGCTTGCCGACACCGGCCTCAAAGCCTTTAGCTCTCACACCGGCATCAAGGTCCTCTCTGGCGACGAACTCCAGAAGTCAATCGACTTCCACGCCGAAATCGGCTGCCCCTACCTCGTCGTCCCCAGCCTCGGCCGCACCGACAAGGCCGATGACTGGCGCCGCCACGCCGATGCCCTCACCGATATCGCCGGCAAGCTCAAGCCCCACAAAATGCGCACCGGCTTCCACAACCACGCCGTCGAATTCGTCCCCGTCGAAGGCAAGGTCCCCATGGAAATCCTCTTCGACAACACCCCCGCCGACGTCATCATGCAACTCGATGTCGGCCACTGCGTCCGCGCCGGCGCCGATCCCATCGCCTACATCAACAAGTACAAAGGCCGCTCCCGCTCCCTCCACATCAAGGATTTCTCCCCAAATAGCGAGGACATCCTCCTCGGCCAGGGCGTCGTCAAGTGGCCTGACGTGTTCAAAGCCGCCACCACCGCCGGCGGCACTGAAATCTACATCGTCGAGCAGGAACGCTACCCCTTCCCGCCCCTCGAATGTGTCGAAAAGTGCCTCAAAACCCTCAAGCAAATGCTCGGCCGCGCCTGAACAACCCCGTTTTGTGATACACCCTCTCTATGAGGACCCACTCCGTCGTGGCGGCCGCCTCCCTGGCGGCCGCCCTTTTCATTTCGTCTCCCTCCGCCTCCGCGCAATCACCCCAATTCCGCGTCACCGCTCCCTCCGCCGCTGCCCCCTTGGACGGCCGCCTCCTCCTCCTGCTCTCCACCGACCCCTCGAGCGAACCCCGCTTCCAGATCACCGATTCCCTCAATACCCAACTCGTCTTCGGCATCGATGTCGATCAGTGGTCCCCTGCCAAACCCGCCATCATCGACCACAACGCCTTCGGTTACCCCGTTCGCTCCCTTCGTGACCTGCCCCCCGGCGAGTATACCGTCCAGGCGCTCCTCCACAAGTACGAAACCTTCCGCCGCTCCGACGGCCACACCGTCAAACTCCCCATGGACCGCGGCGAAGGCCAGCAATGGAACCGCGCCCCCGGCAACCTCTATTCCACCCCCCGCAAGATCACCATCCCCCGGGGCAGATCCGCCCCCATTCACATCACCCTCGATCAGGTGATCCCTCCCATCGAGGAGCCCAAAGACACCAAATACATCCGCCACATCAAAATTCGCTCCGAACTCCTCTCGAAGTTCTGGGGCCGCGACATGCACCTCGGGGCCCACGTCCTCCTCCCCGAGGGCTTCGACGAGAACCCCAACGCCCGCTACCCCCTCATGATCTTTCACGGCCACTTCCCGGCCGATTTCGACGGCTTCCGCCCCGAACCCCCGGACCCCAACCTCGAACCCGACTACAGCGACCGCTTCAAGCTCAAGGGCTATAACCGCATCGTCCAGCAGGAAGCTCACGACTTCTACAAACAGTGGATCAGCCCCACTTTTCCCCGCTTCCTCGCCGTCGAAATCCAGCACGCCAACCCCTATTACGACGACTCCTACGCCGTCAATTCCGCCAACCTTGGCCCCTACGGCGACGCCATCATGAAGGAACTCGTCCCTGAAATCGAACGCCGCTTCCGCGGTGTCGGCGAAGGCTGGGCCCGCTTCACCTACGGCGGCTCCACCGGTGGATGGGAAGCCCTCGCCGTCCAGATGTTCTACCCCGACGACTTCAACGCCGCCTTCGCCGCCTGCCCCGACCCCATCGACTTCCGCGCCTACACCCTCGTCAACATCTACGAAGACAAAAACGCCTACTTCTACGACTCCCCCCACATGCGTCTCCTCCGCCCCGGCAAGCGCGATTATCTCGGCCAGATTTCCACCACCCTCCGCGATGCCAACTACTACGAACTCGCTCTCGGTTCCAATGGCCGCTCCGGACAGCAATGGGACATCTGGGAGGCCGTCTATTCCCCCGTGGGCCCCGACGGCTATCCAATGCGCCTCTGGAACAAGGAAACCGGCGAGATCAACCGCAAAGTCGCCGAATACTGGCGCGAAAACTACGACCTTCGCCACATCCTCCAGCGCGACTGGGCCACCCTCGGCCCCAAACTCGAGGGCAAAATCCACATCTACTGCGGCGACATGGACAACTACTACCTCAACAACGCCGTCTACCTGATGGAGGACTTCCTCAAGTCCACCACCAACCCCCACTACGGCGGCGAAGTCAACTACGGCGACCGCGCCGAACACTGCTGGAACGGCGACCCCACCCTCCCCAACGCCATCTCCCGCCTTCGATACAACACCATGTATCTGCCCAGGATCCGCGAACGGATCCGCAAAACCGCTCCACCCAACGCTCCAATCCTCAACTGGAAGTAGTCAGAAGCGGGTCCCTCTGCTCCTTTTCTGCCAATTCCGCCTTTCAGACCCTTGACTCCGGTAATTCCTTCCGCCATATACATACCAGGAGGTCAAGAGTGATGCTTTCGCCCCGTTCGCTGCTCGTCCTGGCCCTCGCCCTCTGCGTGTGCCTCGTTTCCTGTTCCCAGACCGAGAAGGCCGACCGCGCCAAACCCGGTACCCCCGCCTACTTCTGGCAAGCCGCCAACACCGCCTGGGAGAAAGGCGACTTTGTCACCACCGTCGCCAACCTCGACAAACTCACCGTTCGGGACAGCGAGTATCGCGCTCAGGCCCAGGTCTGGTTAATGACCATCCATGCCGGCTTCGCCAAAGGCGACATGGAGTGGGCCGATGTGCTGGAAACCGGCCGGAAACGCTCCCGTACTGGAGAAGCCACCTTCCGCCGCGAAATGGCGGCCGCCCGCTCCTCCGCCTCCCAGAGCGTGATGAGCTATCTTGAACTCGCCAACCAGCACCTCAGCGCCGGCGTCCCCGAGGAACCCGTCATTCCCTTCACCGCCGCTCCCCCTGCTGACCGCCCCATCGAGATCAACAAGATCGAAAAGGGACAATTCCCCCCTGCTGCCGAAGCTGCCCTCATCCACGACCGCTTGCGCGCCCAGGCTGTCGCCGAATCCACCAAAGCCATCCTCCCCCCCGATGGCAAACCCAACCGCAATCTCTACCTCGCAGCTATGGCCAAGGAGATGATCGACCTTTGCGGTCTCTACGGGCCCAAACGCCTCAATGAGACGGGCCGCATCCGGATGATTACTCAGGTCGCCGGCCACGCTGTCGAGAGCATGACCCCCTGCAGATCGGAAGAGC
>DNFG01000418.1 GCA_003487005.1 Bryobacterales bacterium | reverse complement strand
CTGCCGCGCCGCCGTGCTGGGCACCAGCGCGTTCACCAGCGCCGCCTGCGGCTGGGTCAGCCGCTGCCCTTCGTAGCTGACGAAGAAGAACGTCCGGTCGCGCCCCTGATACAGCCCGGGCGCCCACACCGGGCCCCCCAGCACGCCCCCGAACAGGTTCTGCCGCAGCGCCCGCCGCTCCACCCCCTCGCTGTTCGCCAGCCAGTCGTTCGCGTCCAGCTTTTCATTGCGGAAGTAGTTGTACAGCGACCCCGTGTACCGGTTCGACCCCGACCGCGTCTGGATCAGCACCTGCCCGCCCGGCATCCGTCCGAATTCCGGCGCGAACGACGACGTCAACACCCGGAACTCCTGCAGCGCGTCAATCGACACCAGCCCGTTCGTCCCCCCCATCATCGTCTGCCCCGGCAGCGAACCCGACGACTGCGGAAACGCCGTCGCCGACGCGCTCACCCCCACATTCGCGCTCACCCCGTCGATCATGAAGTAGTTCGCGTTCGCCCGCTGCCCGTTCACGCTGAACTGACCGGGACTCGCGAACGACGTGGGCGTCAACACCACCCCCGGCGCCAGTTCAATCAGCGACTGAAAGCTCCGCCCATTCAACGGCAAATTCTGCACCATTTCCCGGTCAAACAACGTCTGTACCGCCGGCGACAGCCGCTCGATCACCGGCGCCCGGTCCTCCACCGTCAGGCTGTCCGTCCGCTCGCCGATCACCAGAGCGAAATTCTCGCTCAACCGCCCTGCCACCGTCACCACCAGTTCCCGCCGCTCCGCCGTCCGGAAACCCTCCTTCTCCACCGACAGTACGTACCGTCCCGGCGTGAGCGCCGGGAACGCGTACAGCCCCGACGCGTTCGTCACCGTCCGCGCCACGGCCTGCGTCTCGATGCGCACCGCCCGCACCGCCACCCCCTCCACCGGTGCTCCTGACGGGTCCGTCACCAGACCCGAAACGCTCCCGCTCTGCCCAAAACACACCCCCGCCATCAATAGATAAATCAGACTTTTTGCCATAATTCGGGATCAACTCTCCTGCTCCCATGCCACCACCCGCCGCCGCCTGCGTCCATAAATCCACCGCCGGCGGGCCCAACTTGACGGCGAACGGACCCCCAGCTACAGTAAACGAGAATGGCTTATCAAACACTGCTGCCTGCTCTGTTCCTCGCCGCGGCCGCCCTCTTCGCCCAGCAACCCGGCCCCTGCTCCGAGTGCTTCCCCTTCGAGTCCCTTCCCCCCGACGTCCGCGCGGAGAGCGAGAGCCTCCTGCTCCAGGCCCTCGACAACGAAGGCCTCTTCACCCTCGCGGGCGGCCTCAAACCGATGAGCTCCCTGCCCCGCATCTTCCAGTTTTCCGTCGAAACCCCCGACCTCGCCGAAATCGACCGGGTCCGCCGCGCCCTCAACGCCTGGCGCTGCCACGGTGAAATCCGCGCCACCGTCCATCATTTCCACAAAATCCACGAAGGCAAACGCGCCGCCGGCATCGTCGTCTTCCATCTACCCCGCCTCGGCGAAGTCGTCTCCGCCAAAACCGCCTTCTTCGCCCCCTTCGGCCTCTCCCCCCACGCCGATCCCCTCGAAGTGCTGACCACTATCGAAATGGAGGAGCAGCCCATCCGCCTCCGCGGCCAGGGTTACCTGTTCGGCTATCCCGACTACGCCGTCGACTGGTTCGTCACCGCCGACAACCACCAGCGCGCCACTGGCGAATTCGTCAAACGCAAGTTCATCTCCATGCCCACCCATGCCCGGGATGAGCGCGGCATCGTCTGGGCCGTTCCCGCAGACCACGAAGAACGCGAGGAGGACCGCCTCTTCCGCGCCCGCGCCGCCGCCCTTCTCGCGGAATACCGCCAGCGCCGCGACCGCTACATCGGCGACGGCAAACCCGGCGTCCTCGCTCTCATCCGCGACTGGTACGACAACGGCAACGGCCAGTGCTCGCCGCGCCACATCCAACCGGCACAGTAACCCCCATCAAGGCTCCAGCGGGTCGCAACCCTCCATCAACAGCCGGAATCGCCCCATGTCCTGCGGGCTGAATCCGCTCACTTCCAGCCGGAACACCCCGCTCGCCGGCAGTGCCAGTTCGATCCGCGACGCCGCCTCTCCGCTCTCCGCGTCGTCGTTGAACGCCACCTGCCGCCCTTGCGGGTCGATCAGGTACAACACGCTGTCAAATTCGGCGTCGTGCAACTCCACCACCAACTTCTGCCCCAACCGCCCCCGGAACACGTACGCTTCCACCGGGAACAGATCCCCCCGCCGCCCGTCGCGCCCCGAAGCCACCGAGAGTTCTCCGTAAATCTCCGCCGGACACGCCTCCACCGGCTTCCGCGGCGCCGCCGCCGAAGGTGGCGTCTCCTCTCTCAACTCCACTTCGTACATTCCCGTCTCCCGGGGAAAATACGAACTCACCAGCAACTGGTACACCCCCGTCGCCGGTAGCACCAGCCCCCCGGCTACCGGAATCCGCGAATTTGTCGTAGCCGCCGACGCGTCGTCGTTCGACGCCAGCAACCCCCCGGACGGATCCACCAGAATCAGGTACGCATCGAAATCATCCGAATCCAGCGAAGCCGAAATCGCCTGTCCCGCCTGCGCCTCGAACTCGTAAACGCGCATGTACCAGTCTCCGCTGTCGAGGCAGTCGAACTCCGTCAGTCCACTCGTCAGCCGCTCCCCGAACGTGATCGGCGTCACCGCGCACGCCGGCGCCTGCTTCACCGCCACCGCACGATCCGCCACCTCCAGCACCGTCTCCCGCCCCAGCGTCTCCAGGTTCGGGTCCACCTTCACCTTCACCGCCACCGTCCCCTGCCGCGCCCGGTCGTCCGCCGGTCGCACCCACTCCACCTCGCTCGTCCCCCGCCACTCCCCGCACGCATTCGGCCGCGTCACCGCCAGCACCTGCGTCCCGCCCTCCGCCGCCACTTCCAGTTCCGATGGCGTGATCGTCGTCAAACACTCCGGCTCCGGCATGTCCGCGAAATTCCACGTCACCACGAACCCCTGCTCGTCCAGCACCTCGGTGCCCTTCACCCGCACCTTCCACATCCCCGCCGCCGGCGCCCGCACCACCACCTGCTCCGCGTTGTCCCGCCGGTTCACTCCCGGCGCCGCATCCGCCGCCGGCTGCTCCCAGTTCAAAGTCAGAGGCAGCACCACCTCCCCCTCCGGCGACACCACCTCCAGATCCAGATCATTGACCAGCGCCCGCCACCCGCCCGGCCATCCCTCGTGGTCATCCCACGCCGCCAGCACCCGCAGCACCGGCGTCCCCGCCGGCACCTCGATCTCAAACTCCTTCAGTTCCTCCTGCGCCACCGCCCCCCGCGCGAACCGCCGCGCGCCCAACGCCCCCAGCGCCGCCTTCGCGTCCGGCAACCCGTAACCATGCGTGTAATCCGGCCCCGGATTCCCCAGGTCCTTCGCCGTGTTCAGCAACAGAGCCTTCAACAACGCCGGCTCCGGCGAGGCCCCGCTGTGCTCCCGCTTGTACTGCTCCGTCAGCAACGCCACCAGTCCGGTCACCGCCGGCGCCGACATCGACGTCCCGCTCGCCAAATACGCCCCCCCGCCCAAATCCAGCGACCGTACATCCACCCCCAACGCCGTCAGTTCCGGCTTCAAACGCCCATCCCGACCGGGTCCATACCCGCCAAATTCGCTCGCCGCCGTCGCCCCATTCACCGCACCCACCGTCAGTACATTCTTCGCCGCACCCGGCCGTCCCACGGTATGGAACCCGCCCCGAGGCGCAATGTTGCACTGCCCATCGTTCCGGTCATTGCCGATCGAAAAGACAATCGCCAGCCCCTCGTTCCGCACAATCCGGTCCAACTCCGATTCCTGCACCCCGTACGTCCCGTAGCTGTTGCAGTTGCCCAGCCCCTCCGACACCACCGCCCCCCACGAATTGTTCACCACCGCCGCGTTCATCTCCGTCCGCGCCCGCAGCATCTTCATGCTCACGTCGCCATAAAAGTCGTAGCTCAGGATCTGCGCCTCCGGTGCCATCCCCTTCAACCCCGCGTCGCTCTGCCCCGACCCCGCGATCGTCCCCGCCACGTGCGTCGCATGACGGCTCACCGAGGTCGGCCCCATCAACAACACCCGCCCCGACAGATCCGGATGCGTGTCCACCCCCGCCGAATCCAATACCGCCACCCGCACCCCGCTCCCCTTCACCCCATACTCCTCCCGCGCCCCGTCCACCCCCATCAACATCGCCGACGTCGCATTCGACGTCTCGCGCGCCGGCGCCGGCATCGTCTCCACCGCCCGCACCCACTGCCACCCCGCCAACTCCTTCAACCGCCCCACCGGCACCCGCGCCCGCAACCGCTCGAAATACTCCGCCCGCTCCAGCACCACGCCCCCCAACTTCACCACTTCCGCCTCCGCCACTGCCATCCCCGCTTCCCGGTGAAACACCACGTCCACATCCACCCATACCTGCCCCCGCGACTCCGTCCGCGCCCACTCCGCGATCTCCCCACGCCGCAAATCCTCGCTCAACTTCGCCTCTTCCGGCACCGGCGCCACCCCCAACTCCGCCAGCACCGCCGCCCGCGCCCGCGCCACTTCCACCGCCACCGCGTACCATCCATCTCCCAACGAAACCCCCAACCGCACCCCCTCCTCCACAGATCGGAAGAGC
>DNFG01000158.1:2475-2676 GCA_003487005.1 Bryobacterales bacterium | reverse complement strand
CTGGAAGCACGGAGGCGGGACCGGGGAGGAGTGGGCGGGCCTGCCGCCGCTGGCGCCGGGGCGGATCGCCCGGGTCGAGACCAAACCGCGTGAGCGCGACCTGAAACAGGCTTTTCCCGCGTTTGTTTTCACCGATGTCGCGGGCCGGGCCTGGACGCCGGAAGCGCTGCGGGGCAGGCCAGTGCTGGTGAACCTCTGGGC
>DNFG01000158.1:0-2186 GCA_003487005.1 Bryobacterales bacterium | reverse complement strand
GGTGAACCTCTGGGCGACGTGGTGTGGGCCGTGCCGGCTCGAGTTGCCACACCTCGAGAAGTTGCACCGGGAAGTGTCGGCGAGCGGCGCGGCGGTGGTGCTGACGCTCAATATGGATGACAATCCGGGCGTGGTGGCGCCGTTCATGGCCGAGCAAGGCTACACATTTCCGGTGGTGGCGGCTCAGGAGTGGGTCGAAAAGCACCTGCCGGGGGACAGTGTTCCGCGGACGCTGCTGCTGGACCGCGATGGTGTCTGGCGGAAGGAAATTCTGGGGTTCGACGCGACGCGCGGCGACTGGGCGGAAGCAATGAAGGCGGCGCTGGCCGGGCTCTCCCGCCCACGATGAATTGGTCCCCGGCGGCAGCAGCCGCCGGGTGGGCCTCAAAGGGCGGATTCGCCGCGGTCGTCATTGCGGACGCGGATGGCATCGAGGACTTCGTAGACGAAGATCTTCCCGTCGCCGATCTTGCCGCTGCGGGCCGAAAGGGTGATGGTGTGGACAACTTCGTCGAGGCGGTCGTCGGGGACAACCATCTCGATCTTCACCTTGGGAAGAAGGTCGACCTGGTATTCCTGACCGCGGTAGACCTCCTTGTGTCCCTTCTGCCGGCCGTGGCCGCGGACTTCGACGATGGTCATGCCATCAATGCCGATGCCCTTGAGGGCCTCTTTGACTTCTTCGAGTTTGAACGGTTGGATAATGGCTTCGATTTTCTTCATGGTTCGCCTCCGGGACTAGGATTCCAGATTGTAGGCTTCCTCGCCATGTTGGGTGAGGTCAAGGCCGGCGGTTTCGTCGTCCGGGGACAGGCGGAGGCCGATGGTCAGGTCACAGATTTTGAGGATGGCGAGGGTGGCGGCGGCGGCGAGGCCCCAGGCGAGGAGGGAACCAAGGGTCTGATTGAGGACCTGGCCGGCGTTGCCGTCGAGGAGTCCGGCGGCTTCGGGCAAGCCGCTGTTGACGGCATGGGAGGCGAAGACGCCGGTCAGGATAGCACCAAGCGTCCCGCCGGCGCCGTGGATGCCGAAGGCGTCGAGGGAATCATCGTAGCCGAGTCTGGCTTTGATCTTGACGACCATCAGGTAGCAGAAGGCGCCGCCGACGAAGCCCATGATGAGGGCGGCGCCGGGGGAGACGAAGCCGGCGGCGGGGGTGATGACGACGAGGCCGGCGACGGCGCCGGAGATACCGCCGAGGAGGCTGGGTTTGCCGGCCTGGAGCCACTCCATGACGAGCCAGCCCAACGTGGCGGCGGC
Source organism: Bryobacterales bacterium (assembly GCA_003487005.1). Taxonomy (GTDB): domain Bacteria; phylum Acidobacteriota; class Terriglobia; order Bryobacterales; family Bryobacteraceae; genus PNKE01. The sequence continues at coordinate 926 of DNFG01000158.1, read as the reverse complement.
GGCGCCCAACTGCGTGGCGAGGAAGGCGCTGGAGGCGAGGGACCCGGCGCCGAGCGCGCTGCCGGCATTGAAGCCAAACCAGCCGACCCAGAGCAGGCAGGCGCCGATCAGGCTGAGGACGAGGTTATGGGGCTTCATGGGTTCGGAGCCGTAGCCATTGCGCTTGCCGAGATAGAGTGCGCAAACAAGGGCCGAGACGCCGGAGGTGATGTGGACAACGGTGCCGCCGGCGAAGTCGAAGCACGGCAGAGCGCCGCCGGAGAAGGCGTTGAGCAGACCGCCCTTGCCCCAGACCATGTGCGCCATCGGGTAGTAGACGACGAGCGACCAGAGCGTCATGAACAGGAGCATGGCGCTGAATTTCATCCGTTCAGCGAAGGCGCCCGAGATGAGGGCTGGGGTGATGATGGCGAACATCATCTGGAAGAGCATGAAGGTCTGCTGGGGGATGGTGCCGGCGTAGTCGCCGTTGGGTTCAGCGCCGACGCCGTTGAGCATGAAGTAGCGCAGGTCACCGAGGAATGAAGACCCCTCGCCGAAGGCGAGACTGTAGCCGATGACGGCCCAGAGCACGGTGCCCAGAGCCATCATGATGAAGCTCTGCATGAGGGTGCCGAGGACGTTCTTGCGGCGGACAAGTCCGCCATAGAAGAGGGCGAGGCCGGGGCCGGTCATAAGCAGCACAAGGGCGGTGCAGACGAGCATCCAGGCGTTGTCGCCGGCGCTTTGGGCGGCGGCAATGGACTGCTTGAGGGCCTCCAGTTCGCCGTCGCCGGTCTGGGCGGGCAGAGGGATGCCCGGGATGGCGGCGGCCATGAGCCAAATCCGTTTACACATCTTCAAACTCCTAGTCAATTCGATCAGGGGGCTGAACCGCGACAGGGCGGCCGGAGGTAGGTCCGCCCGGGGCGGGGCGGAACGTCCTC
>DNFG01000244.1 GCA_003487005.1 Bryobacterales bacterium | reverse complement strand
CCGAACCATGTCTGCGAGAATCGACGCCGACGCCGCCCCTCCTCCTCCGCGAATGGATCGCCAAACGGATCCGCCGCCTTTGCCGCCGGTGCCGCGGACGCCGGGGTCTCTTCCGCGAACGGATCCGCCGACGACGCCGCGGGCGCAGGGGTCGCTTCCGCAAAGGGATCAGCGAACGGATCCGCGCTCGAAGCCGCCTCCGCGGGCGTCTCCGTATAGGTGTCATCCCCGAACGGATCGTCCCCAAATGGACTCGATCCTCCGCTCGATGGCGCCGGTTTCGGCTCACTCTTCGGCTTCGCGCCCGTCTGCGTCTTCGCTCCGCCACCCATCAGTCCGTCGCGCCGCTGGCGCATGATCCGGACCGTGTTCTCCAACTGCTCGATGCACTCTTTCAGCGGTCCATAACCCGGCGCGTACTCCCCGAATTTCTCCGTGCACAGGCCGTCCAATTCATCCAGCGTCCCGTTCGCCGCCCGCAAGTCCTCTTCCACCTCGTCGAAGAAGTCGCTCGGCGTCGCCTTGAGCGCCGAATCCACTTCCTCGGGAAGAGGCTTGCCCGTCCGCTCCGCTTCCGCTCGCAGCTTGCTCTTCGCCGAATCCCCCGCCGCCTGGTCCTCGGTCGGCAGCGTCAGCGAATCCTTATATTGATACCAGTCAATCCCATCCGCCGTCAGCGCCGTCTTGCGCAGCGCAACATCCACCTTCGACACGATGTAAGACAGCGGTACCGACCGCATTTCGCAGTCGTCGTCCTCCAGTTCCGGATACAGATGGTCCCAGAACTGGTCCAGCAGATCGTAAGTCAGCCGCAGCCCATCCCGCAGCCCCGTGAACCCTTCCCGGTACACGAGCGCTTCCGTCAACCAGGCCGCCAGTTGCAGATCCTTGCTCTGCTTGGCGATCGCGTTCGACGCCAGCTTGACCACCTGCGCCCAATCCGCCACTTTGCGCGCACGCTGCCACACGCCCTGCGCGAGGTCTTCCTCCTCGCGCCGGGCTTCTTTGATCTGGTCGTAAACCGGTTTGTAGCGCAGATCCTCGCCCCCGGGGTTCTCCCCGGGGATCGGCTGCAGGATATTGTCAGGTAGAGGCATCGGTCCCCCCGTTTTCAGGCGGGCCGATGGTCAGGGTGCGCAGTTCGAGAATGGGGAACTCTTCCCCATCCACCAGGAGTATCTTTTGCCCGTACGGCACCGGATCGCCGTTTTCTTCATCCCACACCGTCATCCGCCCGAGGCGAACCGCCTCATCGGGGTGACGGCTGCTGAGCGGCGAAATCGCGGGAAGCAGCACTTCGCCCAACTCAACTCCCTTGAACGTGGGCCCGGTCCGCAAAACCACGGGCGCCCACAACAAATCACGCAGCCGCTTCGGCGGCTCCATCCGGATCGAGGCAATGTGCTCGAACGGCAGCCACATGTAGTTGCCCGCCGCAAAAATCTCCAGCCTCGGCCCAATCCGCGGATCGGCGTCCTCGATCGTCGTGAACGGCTCTCCGTTTAAGAGACCGCCCACCTCGCTGGCCGGCGAGGTCACCGGCGTCTCGTTCTTCTCGAACATTCCCTGCCGGGTCCGCTCGGCGTGCAGCGCGGCGTGGTACAGCAATGCTCCCACTTCCTTGTCCTTGTCGCCGCTTCCTGTGCCCAGCAGCTGCAAGTGTTTCTCCGCGCGGTCATAATCGCCCGCGAAGCAGAGCAGTTCAAAGAGAAATGTGCGAAGCCGGCTATCGGCCGGGTTCTCGCGAACGAGATCCCCGGCCGATATGATCGCTTCGCTGAGCTTGCCCTCGCGGAACAAGTTCTGCGCTTGCATGGTGTTGGAGTGACCTCTCTCCGGGCTATTCCTGCTCGCCCAGCTTCAGGTTGTAGTTGGCGTTGATCGCGCCCTGCGGGTTGCCGTCGTCGTCCACCGGAATGTAGTCGATCGACACCTTCGTGTAGCTCAGGCTGAGCGATTCCATCGGCAGATCGCCGCTCCCGCCGTTGACGTTGTACGAGCTGATCACCGCCTTGTCCAGCGTGATCTTCAGATACGTCGTCGGGGTGTCGCCGGCGCGGTCCACCACCAGGTAGGCCTTGTCCACCGGTTTCCCCATGCAGCACGCCAGCTTCAGCTTCGGCGACGACTTGTCCATGGTCTTGGTCACCATCAGGTCGTCCACCTGCGCCTTGCCCGCGGCCAGCCCGCCGCCCGATTCCGGCGAACCCGTGTGGGATCCGGACCAGGAATAGTTGTGGATTTCGATGTGCTTCGGGTGCTGCTCGTTCAGAGTTTCACCCTCGATGTCACCGTACTTCAGGAATGCATTGACAGGCATGGTTCATCCTCCTCCCTTACGCCTTCACGTTCTTCTTCGCATTCCAGCCTTCGCTGATCGGGCCTTGCGGCTGGCCGTCGATCACCTCGCGGTAATGCATCTTCTCCTCTTCGAAGCGCAGCGAACAGTTCTCCAGCGGAATCTCACCGTCGCTGCTGCCCCCAAAGCTGTGTCCGGAGACCAACACCTGCTTCAACTCCCACACCAGATAGCGGACCGGAGCGCCGTCCTTCAGGCCGGCGCGCCGGGCCACCAACTGGGCGGTGTCGTACACCTTGCCCTGGAACATCGACTGAATCAGCTTCGGAGAGGACTTGTCCATCCGCTTGCTGAAGTTCAGGTCGCTGAACGACACGCGGGCCGCGCCGCTCTGGCCGCCGCCGAACCCGCCCGTCGCCGTTTGTGTCGCACCAAAGTTGAAGTTGGAGATCTCGATCCAGTTCTCCAGCCCCTTCCGGCGGCATTCACCTTCGATGTCACCGATTTTGATGAAACAATCTCCACTCGAATCGTATGCCATAACCTTTACCTCCTCGTTTGTCTAACCGGGAACTTCGTTCCTCCGTTGATTACTTCCGGGCCGACTTCGGCAACTCTGCCACCAGGCGCAGCGATACCGAAAGTTCGTCCAACTGGAAGTGTGGCCGCAAGAAAGTGACGGCGCGGTACGCACCCGGCTTGCCAGGCACGTCGAGCACTTCAACCCTCGCTTCACGCAGCGGGAATTTCGCCTTGGTCGCGTGGGATGCCGTGTCGTCCGGCGTCACATAATTCGAAATCCAGCGGTTCAGGAACGCTTCCGTGTCGGCACGCGAAGCGAAACTGCCAATCTTGTCCCGCATCATCGCTTTCAGATAATGCGCAAACCGGCAAACCGCCATCATGTACGGAAGCTGAGAGGACAACCGCGCATTCGCGTTCGCCACTTCCGTGTCGTACAGCTTCGGCTTCTGCGTGCTCTGCACGCTGAAGAAAGCCGCGTAGTCCGAACCCTTGCAGTGCACCAGAGGCGCAAAGCCCAGGTCCGCCAACTCCTTCTCCCGCCGGTCCGTGATGATCGTCTCCGTCGGGCACTTCATCGTGATGTCGCCATCGTCGGTCGCGAAGTTGTACACCGGCAGGCTGTCCACCAGGCCGCCGCCTTCCACGCCGCGGATCGCCGCGCACCAGCCGTACCGCGCGTAGGCATTCGTCATCCGCGCACCCAGCGCGAACGCCGCGTTGCCCCACAGATACTTCTCGTGCGACAGGCTGTCCACATCCTCTTCGTAATTGAAGGCGTCCACCGGCTTGTTGTTCCGGCCGTAGGGCACCCGCATCAGCACGCGCGGCATCGTCAGGCACACATACCGGCTGTCGTCGGTCTGCCGGAAACCCTTCCACTTCGCGTACTCGGTCGTGTCGAACACCTTCGCCAGGTCACGCGGCTGATCCAACTGCGTGAACTCTTCCAGGTTGAACATGTCCGCCGAAGAGGCCGCGATGAACGGCGCATGCGCCGCCGCCGCCACCTGCGACACCCGCTCCAGCAACTCCACGTCCTCCGGACCCTTGCCGAAGTAGTAGTCGCCAATCATCGCCGCGAACGGCTCGCCGCCGAACACGCCGAACTCTTCTTCGTACACCTTCTTGAACATCTGGCTCTGATCGAATTCCGGCACCCGCTGCAAATCTCTCAGCAGATCCTTCTTCGACACGTTCAGAACCTTGATCTTCAGCCCGACTCCCGTCTCGCTCTGCTCCATCAGATAGCGCAAACCGCGCCACGTCGACTCCAGCTTCTGGAAGTCCGGATGATGCAGAATCGTGTTCAACTGCAGCGACAGCAGATGGTCAATCTGCGCAATGCGCTGGTTGATCATCGCTTCGATGTCCGGCGATACCGTCATCTCGCCCTGCAGCACCTGGTTCACGAACTCGCTCACCAGGCTCTTGCCCCACTGCCGCTGCTGGGGATCACGCGCCAGGCGGCCTTTCTCCACAATCTGATCGAGGATGCTGACCGGCTGGACGATTTCCGTCGCCTGAGCGGCCGGCTGCGCTGCTTCCTGCTTTGCCTTCGCCATGATCCTACTCCTCCCCTTCCGGCTTCTGGCTCTTCGCCAGTTCACCCTTCAGCGCGTCCATCGATTCAGTGTTCGCCATTACGTCTTGCAATAACTGTTCCAATTTGTCATTGCCCTGCAGAGTTCCCCGCAGATCCGACAGCTTGGTCCGCAAATCCAGCAGATCCCGCAGCGGCTTCACCTGCTTCGCCACGTTCTCCGGTTCGAAATCGTCCATGCTGCTGAATCGCAGATCCACCCCGATCTTGCCCGCGTTCGGATCGTCACTCAGCTTGTTCTCGACCGTGAACGCCACGCGCGGCTTCATGCTCGCCAGAACCGAATCAAAATTGTCCGGCGTGATCTCCACGAACCGCCGCTCCTTCAACCGGGGCAGCGATTCCTCAGGCTTGCCGCTCAGATCCGCCAGCACGCCCATCACGAACGGAATCTCTTTCAACTCAATGGCATCGCCCACTTCCACGTCATACGTCACGTGGACGCGCGGCGAACGCACTCGGTCTAACTTCTTGTGAACGCTCTCTCGAGCCATTGGCAATCCTCCTCAAGCCTGTCTTGCAGCTTCGCGCTGTATCGACCGACTCTAGTTCATTCCAGTTAGCAGGTCAAGGGCCAGATCCCGTCCGGCCCCAAATCACGTAAGCGTTTTTATTGCGCCGCCTGACTCACACAGCGCAGTCCCGACAAATAACCCTTCTGGAAAATCGGCTCCGTCGTCCCCATTTCCAGGGCAAACCGCACCGTCACCGGTTTTCCATCCACCGTGACCGTCTGGCCCGACTGCCCGGACCTCTGTGTCACTTCGAAAGTAAAGCCGCTTCCAGCCCTTTGCCACCGGTCCGCGTCCTCAAACAGACGGAACGAACCCCACAAACCACTGAATTGCAACCAGTCTGTCTCCCGGCCTCCCGGCGTCGCCGACAGCCTCGCTGCCTGCTGACCCCGGCCCGGCCAGGTAAATGACGCCTGCGTTCCTCCTTTCCCGGTCGATTTCAATACCGTCCCGTCGATGCTGAGTGTCAAGCTCGCGATCACTTCCATGGGCAGTGTCCGCAACGTGTACACAAATGACGGCTCCTGTTGCGACCCATTTCCGTACAGCGCGTCGCTGAATGCCGCCCCCCGGTTGAAGAAACCGAGAAACTGCGGCGTGATTCGCAATCCCGTCGAAGACGGGTTCGCCACATACCTGCCCCCCTGCTTGATCAGGTGCTGCTTCAGCGTCGAATCGTAAAACACCCAGAAGCTCCCCGCGCCCGGCTGGAACACCGCATTGATGTCCGCAATCGTCGCATCCACCTGCGACTTCGGATCAAACGGGTACTTCCGCATCAGCGGCGCGAAATCCGCGCACATCTGCCTCGCGCCCGCGTTCACCTGCGCCGGCGCCAACCGCCCCAGCAATCCCTCCACGTACGTGATCGGATCCTCCAGCAGCTTCTGCGTCATCCGCTCCACCTGACCTTCCTTGTCGATCCGGAACGCCTGCGCCAGTTGCCGCGCCGCCATCTTCGCCTGCGACGCGCTCTGCAGCGTCATCCCCACCGCCGGATCGCCCGGATCCTGGCTCCGCACCGACTCCAGCGCCGTCTGCAGGCCGATCAGCCCGTTCATATACTGCTGGTTGTTCTGACTGATGTACTGGTCCTTGCACCCAGGCGGCGTCACGTGCTGCACCGGCTGGAACGGCGCCTTCAACTCCTCGATCTCCGCCATCGCCGTGTTCTCGCTCGCCAGGCACATCAGACCCAGCAGGAAACTCGAGTTGTTTGACATCATTCCCAGCTTCTTCGCCGCGTCCTGGACATTGGCGTACCGCAGCACTGTCGAGTTCCTCAGATACTCCCGCCAGTTGCCCAGGAAGTCCGTCCGGTAGCGCGCCATCAACTCCGGTTCGATCTTCGCGCGGTCGAACCCGGCCGAGGTCCGCGGACCCAGCACCCACTCCTCGCCCGCGAAGTACTTCTCGAAGTTCTTGATCGCTTCGATCATGAAGGCATAGCCTTCCTTCGTGAACGCCCCCGCAACATCCTTGTTGTTCGCGATCACCTGCGCCGAGCCCGGGAACATCTTGTTGAAGTTCACCGACGGGTGCTTCCGCCCCGCCTCGGCCAGCATGAACTGGTACATCGGCTCCACACCCGTGAACTGGCCCAGGTACCGCCGGGCCCGCTCAATCGCCGCCGAGTCGTTCTCCGAGCTGAACATATTGCCATGCTTCAGCTCCTCGGCATAGAAATCGAACTGCGCCTCGGCCAGCTTTCGCCGCTCATCATCCAGCTTCTGGTCCCCCGCCCACCGGCTTAACAGCAGCGGCGAAAGAAACAGCTTCGTGCTCTTGTCCGGATGCGACGTCGTGATCAGGTAACCCTTCAGCGTGTCGTAAGTGTAACCGTAATCATCCTCCGGCCCCGGCGTCGAAGGCAGCTTGCGGCACCACGCCACCAGCCCCTCCTGCGTCTGCCCGAACATGACCTGGTGAAAACGACTGAAATACAGCTTCCTCGCCGTTGGCAGCAGGCTGTTTCCCGAATACAGGCCCCACCGCAGCGACCACGGCGCTCCTTCCCGGCTCCACACCGTCAGTCTCTCCACGCTCGCCCGCAGCGTGTCCAGCCGCCGCAGTGTGTCCACCGGCGCCAGTTGCGCGCCCGACGGGCCCGCCGCGCCGATCCCCGCCACCGCGTCCGAAACCTCCTTCTGCAACGATCGGTTCTTCACATAGGACACCGTGAACCCGGTCGCAATGAGCAGCGCCAGCGCCGCCGCCGCCCCCATCAGCGCCCGGCGGCCGACATTCGTGCCCACGCTCATCGAACTCGCCCGGAATGCCGACTGATCCGCCAGAATCACCTCATTGAACAGCCGCTGAATGAAGACCCACTGCGGCACCCGGCGCACCTGCACCGATGCCTGCTGCTGCGGCGCGGCCGCGCCACCCCCGCCCAACGAAAAGATGCCCGTCGCTTCCGCCGACCGCGCCGCAGCCTGCTGCTCCGGCCGCGCCGTCCTGACCACTTCCCGTACTTCCACCGGGCGTACACCCGAGAAATAAAACCCCCGCAAATACGGGCTCGTCTGCAACTGCGACGGCCGGCACAGATCCACCAGGAACTGCACCAGATTCGTCCGTAACTTGCGGAATTCCCTCGGAAACTCGTAAACCCCGGGCAGCCTCTCCGCGTGATGCTCCCGCTTCAGCAGCGGCGGCCGGTGGTCCGCCATCCCCAGAAACAGATCGTGGTACGCCCACGTCAGCCGCTTCGTCTCTTCTTCCGCATACGTCCCGATCCGCTGGTTCAATGCCAGCGGCAGCGTCACCCCCACCACTTGCCGCGCCTCTTCGTCACTCAGATTCGCAACGAAATCCATGAAGAACGGAATCCGGTCGCAGCGTGTGAACAACACATACACCGGCAACTGAATCCCCAGCGTCCGGCACACCTCCCCCAACCGCGCGTTCAACCGCCGCGCCAGTTGCGTCATCGCCTCCTGGGAACCGTGCTGCAGAAAGCCCTCGGCGTCCACGCACACGACTGCCGCCCGCGGCGCCTGCCGCCCGCGCCCGAAAACCTGCCTGAGCTGCGCCGGCTTCAGCCGCTTCAGCAACTCCAGCCACTTGCTCGCCACCGTCAATACCCCGCCGCCCGCTTCCGCAATCACCGTGTCCCGCGCAAACCACAGGTTCATCGACCGCGTCGGCATGATGTAGCCGTCCTGGAAGACGTGCCCGCCCAGCAACTCCGCGTCCGCCCCCGCGTTGATCACCACGCTCGTCTTCGCCGACGCGCTGTCGCCCAGCACCAGCACCGCCGGCAGCATGCTGATCCGACCCTCGCGTCCCAACTGCGACGACGCCAGCCGCTGCTCGGCGTCCCGGAACAAGGGCGCCAGTTCGTCCTGCTCGCTCGGTAACTCCTCGCTCTTCTTCTGCTTCGACTTCTTGTGCCGCCACCAGACGAACACCCCCGCTCCGGCCATGCCCAGCGCGATCAGCACCACCCGCGCAATCATCGCCGTGTTGCCCTTCAGGCCCAGCAAGTCCACCACGATCCACGACACCGTGGCGAAAAACACCGTCATGATCGCGACGGAAAAATAGGTCATCAAATTCGGCATGACGATTCCCCTAACGGCCCAACGGCCCAGCCAGCGATTCCAGCGTCGACAACCCGGATCGCAGCATGAAGAAATAAATCAGATATAAAAACACCATCAGCCCGCCACAACCCACGGCCACCCACGTCAGCCGCTTCACCCACGGATCCACGCTGCTCTGCTCGAACGAACCCTCCGGCAGACGCCAGTACGGCGAAATCCCCTCCCGCGCTTGCCTCACCCGGGCGATCTTATCGCCCACCGCCTCGATGACCGCCCGCAATTCACCCCGCCCGCTGATGCTGTACCGCCCCACGAACCCCAGCAACAGGCACAACTGGTACACCTCCAGCAGATCCGCCAGTTCCGGCGTCTCCCGCCGCCCCAGCAGGTGCTTCAACTGGTCAAAAAAGATCTCGCCCGCCGTGTGCCGCCCGAAAAGCTCCTCCTGCAGCGGCTTCCGCACCCAATCCGCGAATACCGGATTCTGCAGGTTGAGAATGGACTCGTCCAGAAACGCCACCACCGCGAAAATCGCCAGCTTGATGTCGTCCTCGACATACCCCAGCCGCTTCGCGTCCTGGTCCGCCGTCCGGATCGCCTGCCGCACCTGATTGCGAAACTGCTCCGCGTCGTTCACCTGCTGCCGGTGCGCCCGCAACCGCGTCACCGCCGTCAGCAACTCCTGGAAGGCGAGCGCCAGATTCTCCGTCCGGCCTCCACCCGTTCCTCCCGGTGTGGCCGTCATCGCCGCTGTCGCCATACTGTCCTCCGTCTCTCTCCGTCTTCTAACTCTTCTAGCTCTCCAGCACAACCATCAATTCCACATCCGGATCGGGAATCTCCCCAGGGATGTAAAGCGCCACTTCCCGCGTCGCCACCATGTGATCCCAGCACGGCCCCGACCGGTCAATCCCGAAATACTGGTAGTCCACCCGGGGCGACACCGCCGGCGGCGGCGAAGGCAGATGCACCAGTTGCAGCCCCGGCAACGCCCGGCTCACCAGCTTCGGCAAGAACTCCTTCGAACACACCTTCACCAATCTGGGTGAGCCCGACAGCAAATCCGCCTCGCCCATCTTCGCCCGCAGCGCCAGAATCCACCGCGAATGCGACAACACCCGCTGGTCCGTGATCTGCGTCTCCCAGAAGTACTGAGACACGTGCTTCAGCGGCAGACGCACGCAATTGCTCGGCACAATCAGCTCCAGGTGCGTCCGGATGTGCAGATCCAGGTCGTTGAACACCTTCGTCAACTGCGTGTGCGCATACCGGGGCAACGTCGACGGATGGCTGTCCAGGCCAAAAGTGCAGAGCGCCCCCGCCAGCCGCGCCATCTCCATGTAAACTTCCTCCGGATGCGCCGTCTGCTGCATCAGCAGATGCCGCAATGGCGTGATCGCGGCGTTGACGCAGTGCAGGAACCACGCGTTGCTGATCCCCTCCGCCGAAAAGCCGGCCGCCGTCCCCGCCGCCAGATCCTTCGGCCGCAACATCTGCCGCGCCCGCTCATCGAGCATGTCCACGATCCGCCGCAGCAAAACCATCAGCCGCTCACTCGCCTGCAGCCGCAGCACCGGCGGAATGAAATTGGGCTCCAGCGCATACTGGTTCGCCGTCTCCCGCAACACCCGCGCGATCGGAATCGATATCAGCCCGCCTACCTGCGACGCGGGCAACAACTGCAGGTTCTTCCGCCCCACCTCGAT
>DNFG01000087.1:3116-3493 GCA_003487005.1 Bryobacterales bacterium | reverse complement strand
TGCGCCAGCGCGCTCAAGAGCCCAGCCAACTCCTTCGCCACAATCGCACGTCCTGGCATCCGAACTTTCCTCCCCGGGGTGATGTCCTGAATTTCCAGTATGAGTTATACTTCTTGAAAACGCAAATATTTGGATGTATGAATAAATAGAAGTAACCACGGCCGCCCCCCGCGCATCTGTAAAGCCTGACGCGTGGTGTGCCCGGCCTCCGCCGCCCGGGCTCCCCTTCCGCCGTCTCGCGGAAGGTCAACTCCACCGGCCGGAAACGATTTTTTTGGACTGACGGGTATCTGCTTGAACCACCATAGCGACCACTCGAAGCACCACTCCGGCAACGGCGCCGCCCCTGGCCTCCCCGCGCCGGCCGCTTCTCCTGC
>DNFG01000087.1:0-2839 GCA_003487005.1 Bryobacterales bacterium | reverse complement strand
CCCTGCCCCCCCCGCGCCGGCCGCTTCTCCTGCCAATCAACCCCATAGCTGGCACAACATCCATCCCTGGACCCGCCTCCGCAACTTCATCTCCCCCGAATCCTCGGACATGTGGATCGTGGTCGTCTATTCTCTCGCCATCGGCCTCGTCTCTCTCGTCCTTCCCGTCGCCACCCAGGCCATGGTCAATACCATCGCTTTCGGCACTCTCGTCCAGCCGCTCGTCGCCCTCACCATCCTCGTGTTCATCGCCCTCATGTTCAACACCGTGATGAACGCCTACCGCCTCTGGGTCGTCGAAGTCATGCAACGGCGCATCTTCGTCCGCATCGCCGGCGATTCCACCCTCCGCCTTGTCGAAGTCCGCCCCGAAGCCTTCGACCGCTTCCACGGTCCCGAACTCGTCAATCGCTTCCTCGACGTCGTCACTGTCCAGAAAGCCGCTTCCACTCTCCTCGTTGACGGCCTCTCGGTCGCCTTCCAGACCCTCATCGGCATGGCCCTGTTGGCCATTTATCATCCGTTCCTCCTCGTCTTTGACGTAGTGCTCATCCTGTTCATCGCGTTCGTCCTGTTCCCGATGAGCGCCGGAGCCATCCCCACGGCCGTTCGCGAGTCCAAGGCCAAGTACGCCGTCGTCGCCTGGCTCGAGGAAATCGCCCGCCATCAACTCGCCTTCAAAACCCGCGCCGGCTCCATCTTCGGCATGGAGAAAACCAACGGCCTCGTCGTTACCTATCTCACCTACCGCGCCAAGCATTTCCGCATTCTTCTTCGCCAGGTCCTCGGCATGTACACCGTCCAGGCCCTCGCTTTCTCCATCCTCCTCGGCGGTGGCGGCTGGCTCGTCATCAACCGCCAGTTGACCCTCGGCCAGCTCGTCGCCGCCGAGATCGTCGTCGCCCTCGTCGTCAGCGGCTTCACCAAGTTCGGCAAGCACCTCGAAACCTTCTATGACCTGATGGCCGCCATCGACAAACTCGGCTACCTCGAAGACCTCCCCACCGAACGGACCACCGGCGAACCCCTCCCCCGGCCCAACCTCGGAGCCAGCCTCCGCGTTCACCAGGTCTCCATGGGCTTTGACGAGAAAAAACGCCTCCTCGAAGCCGTCAACTGGGACATCCCCGCCGGCGCCCGCGTCGGCGTCGTCGGCCCCACCGGCTCCGGCAAGAGCACCCTCCTCGATCTCATCTACGCCCTCCGCGAACCCGCCGACGGCTTCCTCGAAATCGACGGCCGCGACTATCGCGACGTCCGCCTCGCCGACCTCCGCGCCCACATCGCCATCGTCCGCCAACCCGAAATCTTCGACGGCAGCATCCTCGATAACCTCCGCCTCGGCCTCGAACACGAACTCGACAGCCTCCAGGCCCGCGAAGCCCTCGCCGAAGTCGGCCTCCTGTCCGACATCCTCGCCTTCCCTCACGGCGTCCAGACCCATCTCTCCACCGGCGGCCAGCCTCTCTCCCCCGGCCAGCGCGTCCAACTCGAAATCGCCCGTGCTCTCCTCCGGCAACCTCGCCTTCTCATCCTCGACGAGTGCCTCGACCACCTCGACGACCTCCCCATGCGCGAGGAACTCTACAACCGCCTCTTCGACCGCACCCGGCCCTGGACCCTCATCGTCACCAGCCAAAGCCCCGAAATCCTCGGCCGCTGCGACAGCGTCTTCGAACTCGCCGGACGCCAGGTCCGGCCCCTCGGCTCCTGATCGATCAAGGATACATTCACCATGCCCACTTCGGTCACCACCTCAACCCAGCAGGATCCAGCCGTCAGCCGGCCACCCGCCCCCCCGGGCGTCCTCCGCTCCAGTCTGCCCGCCCTCGACCTTGTCGGCTCTGCCCAGAACGCCCGCGTCCTTGCCCAGATCCTCGCCGTCCTGCTCATCACCACCGCCGTTGCCCTCATCTTCACCCCCTGGCAGCAGTCCGTCTCCGGTAACGGTGAAGTCAGTGCCCTCACGCCGGTCGAGCGTACCCAAACCATCTCCTCCCCCGTCGAGGGCCGCGTCCTGCTCTGGCATGTCACCGAAGGTTCCAAAGTCCAGAAAGGCGACCTCATCGTCGAAATCCAGGACAACGACCCCGAAATTCTCCCCCGCATCCAGAACGAACGCCTCCTCCTCGTCGACCGCCAGAACAACGTCGTCGCCCGCGCCGGGTCCATCTCCGATCAGATCGCCCGCCTCGTCGAATCCCGCGAAAACGCCATCGCCGCCGCCACCTCCCGCGTCCAGGTCACCGCCGATCGCGTCCGTCAGGCCGAACAGTCCATCACCGCCGCCAAGGAGCGCCTCAAATTCGCCACCTTTAACCTCGACCTGCGCCAGAAATCCTTCGATCGCGGCCTCTCCGCCCTTCGCGACGTCGAACTCGCCCGCCAGGAGTTCAATACCGCTCAGGCCATGGTCCTCCAGGCCGAAGCCGCCCTCAGCGCCGCCCGCAATGAACGCCTCGCCGCCGAGGACGACCTCCGCCGGATCACCAATGACGCCCAGGCCTCCATCGAATCCCAACGCGCCAATCTCAACTCCGCCCGCGCCGAAGCCGCCAGCATCGGCGCCGAACTCCAGCGCACCGACTCCCGCATCGCCCGTCAGTCCACCCAGAAAATCACCGCCCCCCGCGATGGCACCATCCTCCGCCTCCTCGCCCAGCCCGACTCCGAACTGATGAAATCCGGCGACCCCGTCGCCACCTTCGTTCCCGACGCCTACACCCCCACCGTCGAGGTCTGGCTCGATGGCGTCGATATGCCCCTCGTCCACCCCGGCGACCCCGTCCGCCTCATGTTCAATGGCTGGCCCGCCATCCAGTTCGTCGGGGTCGGGGAC
>DNFG01000199.1 GCA_003487005.1 Bryobacterales bacterium | reverse complement strand
ATCCGGTAGCCGGATCAGGCGGACAGGCCCACGGCAGGGTAAACGGGGCCAGAACTATGCATAAGAATTCCTCTTCCACGAGTTAGAACCTTTGCAGGGGGTTGAAACCGGATTGCGGGGCCGTCATCCAATGGGACGACGTTTGACTGGCAGCCGATGACTCTGTTCTCAACGCCGAGCCTGTTTGAGCCGAACCCCGGCGGAGAGTTTGCCGAGCGCGTTTGGCGCGCAATTCCGATCTTTCTGCTCCATCAGGTAATCGCAGTGACGTGCTGGCTCCCGCCCTCGCTTCTGCTCCTGCTGGTGTTGAGTCAGGTGGACCGCTCAGCGGCAGACTGGATTATTCCGCTTCTTCCCGGCCCTTGGTTCTGGCTGGCGACCCTCTATTGGATTCCGGTTGGGTTGCTCTACAAGTTTCCCTGGCTGCGCGTGGGCGGCGGTTGGACCTGGGTTCTCCCAGCGGTTCTCTTCGGGGCAAGTTACTCACGAGACACCCGGCTTTTCGGCGAAGACGCCGCCCGGGAGATGTTCCTGGGCCGAGGAAACGCCGGTGAGGGATTACATCTGCTGTTCATGACGCTGCCGGCCGCCGCCGCGGTGGTTTATTCGATCGGCGCTGCGACGGCCAGGTTCGCGTTCGGTCGATTCTACTTCTCCAGCAAGAACCCGCCGGCGATCATGGCGTCGACTCCGGAGGAGTAAAAGCTGCGGACGGCGTCGCGGGGGGTGCAGACGAGGGGGTCGCCGAAGAGGTTAAAGGAGGTGTTGTAGAGGACGGGGAGCTTGGTTTTCTGGCCCCAGGTGTGGAGGAGGCGGTGGAAGAGGGGGTTTTCCGACTCTTCGACGGCGTGGACGCGAACGAGGCCATCGCCGAGGGTGGCGCTGGCGAAGGTTTCGCGGTGTTCGTCCCTGACGCGGCCGACGGTGGCGATGAAGCGGGCGTTGGGGCCGACGTCGAAATACTGGGAAGCGAGTTCGGCGGGGACGCTGGCGGCGAATTTGCGGAACGGTTCGCGGTGCTTGATGAAAACGTTCAAATTCTCGGTGGAGTAAGGGTTTAAGGGCGAGGCGAGGATGGAGCGGTTGCCGAGGGCGCGCGGACCGAATTCCATACGCCCCTGCATCCAGGCGACGATCTTGTCGGCGGCGAGTTGTTCGACGGCGGCGCCGATGACCTCGCCGGTGGTGAGCAGGTAGCGGAACCGGAGTTTGCAGTTTTCGAGGATCTGCTTGACGTCCTCCGGGTTGTAGGCGGGGCCGAGCGAGAGCGAGGCGAGGGGATGGCGTTCGCGGCGGCCGTGCAACTGGTGCCAGGCGTGCCAGGCGGCGCCGAGGGCGGTGCCGGCGTTGCCCGCGGCGGGGTGGACATAGACGTTCTTCCAGCGGCCGGAGCGTTCGAGGGCGGCGATGAGCAGGACGTTCATGGCGAGACCGCCGGCGAGGCAGAGGTTCTCGCCTTCACCGGCCATGGAGAGGACGGCCTGTTCGACGGCGTGCTGGACGCTGGCGGCGAGGTTGCGCTGCTGTTCTTCGGTAAGAGCGGAATCGCCAGTGATGCCGAGTTTGTCTAGGAAGGCGGCGCTGAAGCCGCCGAGGCCGGGGCGGTCGGCGTCGTAGGCGGTAAGATCGACGCGGGGCCAGCCATCGGTGAGGTTGAGGTGGTCGAGGAAGGCGGCGGCGTGGGTGGGCGTGCCGGCGGTGGACATCCACTGGACCTTGTGCTCATCGGAGCGGGGATGGAAGCCGAGGAGTTCGGTGACGCGGCTGAAGAGGTCGCCGAGGGAGTCGGGGTAGTAGAGTTCGCGTTCGAGGGTAAGCCGGGCGCCGTTGCCGTGCCAGAGGGCGCCGCAGCGGAAGTCGCCGGAGTGGTCAAGCGTCAGCACGGTGGCGCGGTCGAAGGGCGAGGCGAAGAAGGCGGAGGCGGCGTGGGACTGGTGGTGTTCGACGGGGGCGATGCGGGCCTCGGGGAACATGGCGCGGACGCTGAGGTGGAGGCGGGTTTCGCCGCGGGTGCCGAAGGGGCGGGCGATGGCGACGGTATCGACCTCACGCGGGGGGACGCCGGCGACGCGCAGCGTTTCGCGGATCAGTTCGGCGGGAAAAGCGCCGCGTTCAAAGCGGCGGTGGAGTTTCTTCTGTTCGATGGCTGCGACGACGCGCCCGTCGCGCATGATGGCGCAGGCGGGATCGTTGAGCAGTCCGCCGAGTCCGAGAATTGTCATAGGATTAGCTTTTCCCCTTTCCGGCTTTTTGTGATTTTTCGATTTTGGCCCAGGTGTCGCGGAGGCCGACGGTGCGGTTGAAGACCGGCCGTCCGGGTGTGGAATCCTTGTCCACGCAGAAGTAACCGAGACGTTCGAACTGGTAAAGGCCGCCGGGCGCGGCGGCGGCGAGGCTGGGTTCGAGCTTCGCGTCCGGCACGGTGACGAGGGACGAGGGGTTCAGGTTGTCCATCCAGTCGCCCCCCTCGGGGGCTTCGTTGGGGTTTTCGACCTGGAACAGGGTGTCATAGAGGCGGACTTCGGCTTCAACCGCGTGGGCGGCGGAGACCCAGTGGATGGTGGACTTCACCTTGCGGCCGTCGGGCGTGTTGCCGCCTTTGGTGGCGGGGTCGTAGGTGCAATGCACTTCGACGACTTCGCCGGCGTCGTTCTTGGCGACACCCGTGCAGCGGACGAGGTAGCCGTAGCGGAGGCGGACTTCATTGCCGGGGTAGAGGCGGAAGTATCCTTTGGGCGGTTCTTCGCGGAAGTCGTCCTGTTCGATGTAGAGCACGCGGGAGAAGGGAACCTCGCGAGAGCCGTAGGAGGCGTCCTCGGGGTTGTTGACGGCCTCCATCATCTCGGTCTGGTCTTCGGGGTAGTTGTCGATGACGAGTTTAAGGGGCTTGAGGACGGCCATGGCGCGGTGGGCGCGGCGGTTCAGATCCTCGCGGACGGCGTGTTCGAGGAGGCCGAGTTCGATAATGCCGTTGGTCTTCGACACGCCAATGCGCGAACAGAAGGTGCGGATGGCTTCGGGGGTGTAGCCCCGGCGTCGGATGCCGCTGATGGTGGGCATGCGGGGGTCGTCCCAACCGGAGACGACGCCCTGCTGGACGAGCGCCAGCAGGCGGCGCTTGGAGAGCAGAGTGTAGGTGAGGTTGAGGCGGTCGAATTCGATCTGCTGGGGCGGGAAGATGCCGAGTTCGCGGATGTACCAGTCGTAGAGCGGGCGGTGGTCCTCGAATTCGAGGGTGCAGATGGAGTGGGTGATCTGTTCGATGGAGTCCGACTGGCCGTGGGTGAAGTCGTACATGGGATAGATGCACCAGGCGTCGCCGGTGCGGTGATGGCTGGCATGGAGGATGCGGTACATCACCGGGTCGCGCATGTTGAGATTGGGCGAGGCCATGTCGATCTTCGAGCGGAGGGTGCGGGTTCCGTCTGGGAATTCGCCGGCCTTCATGCGTGTGAACAGGTCAAGGTTTTCCTCGATGGAGCGGTTGCGCCAGGGGCTTTCCTTGCCGGGTTCGGTGAGGGTGCCGCGATGCTGCCGGACCTCCTCGCTGGTGAGGTCGCAGACGTAAGCTTTGCCGGCCTGAATGAGCTGGACGGCCCAGTCATAGAGTTGCTGGAAGTAGTCGGAGGCGTAGTAGACGGCGTCGGGGGTGAAGCCGAGCCAGCGGACGTCCTCGATGATGGATTCGACGTATTCGGACTCTTCCTTGCAGGGGTTGGTGTCGTCGAAGCGGAGGTTGCACTTGCCGTTGAACTCGATGGCGAGGCCGAAGTTGAGGCAGATGGACTTGGCGTGGCCGATGTGGAGGTAGCCGTTGGGCTCGGGTGGGAAGCGGGTTTGGACGCGGCCGGCGTGCTTGCCGGAGGCGATGTCGGCGAGGACGATATCGCGGACGAAATTCGACGGGCGTGGCGCTTCGGCGTTGGGGGCGGGGTTTTCGGGATGGGCCATGGGGAGAAAGTCTTTCCTGCTACGAACGGAGCATCGCGAGGGCGCGGTCAAGGCGAACGAGGGTGAGTTCGCGGCCGAGCACGGCCAGGGTTTCAAACAACGGCGGCGCGACCTTGCGGCCGCAGGCGGCGACGCGAATGGGCTGGAACATCTGACCGGCCTTCACGCCAATCTCGGCGGCGGCGGCGCGGAGAGCCTGGTCGAGGCCGTCGTGGGTGAATTCAGCGGCGGCCAGGACGGTCTTCGCTCGCTCCAGGACCTTCGCAGCCATCGCGGTATCGCCCTTCTGGGGGACGAGTTCGGCGGGATCGAAAGGCGGCAGCGGCTCGAGGAAGAAGAAGTCGGCGACGGAGGCGAAATCGCGGAAGGTCTTCATGCGCTCCCGGATGAGCGGAGCGATCTGGAGCAGTTGGCCCGGGGCGGGGGACCACCCGGCGCCGGCGGCCCAGGGCTCCAGCCTCGATGCGAGGGTGTCGACCGGGAGCGCGTAGAGGTGCTGCGAATTGAGCCAGAGGGCTTTGGGGTCGATCGGGTCCTCGTCAGAGAAGTTGACTACGGCGTTCGAGCGGTTGATGCCCTCGAAGGAGAAGATGGCGGCGATTTCGTTGATGGACATCTTCTCTCGGTCGTCTTTTGGGTTCCAGCCGAGCAGGCAGAGGAAGTTGATGTAGGCCTCGGGGAGGAAGCCCGCGTCGCGGTAAGTGGTGACGCTGACCACGGGGCCATGCTTGCGCTTGGAAAGCTTCGCGCCGTCGGGCGCGATCAACAGGGGGAGGTGGGCGAAGCGGGGGGCCGTGGCGCCGAGGGCGTCGAAGATGAGAATGTGTTTGAAGGTGTTGGTAAGGTGGTCCTGGCCGCGGATGATGTGGCTGATGCGGAGGTCGGCATCGTCGGCGCAGGAGGCCATGTGATAGGTGGGCAGGCCATTGGACCGGAGCAGGGCGAAGTCCTCGATATCGGCAGTGGACTTGGACTGCGCGCCGTAGACTTCGTCGGTAAAGGTGATGTCGCGGACCGGTTCCCGGGGCACGCGGAAGCGGAGGACGAAGGGTTCGCCGGCGGCGGCGCGGCGGTCGGATTCCTCGCGCGGGAGTTCACGCATATCGGGGTTGCAGAGCCAGGTGGCGGCGCCGGTGGCATGGGCCTTTTCGGCGGCTTCTTCGGCGGGCGTGAAGTCGCGGTAGGCGTGGCCGGCTTCAAAGATCTTGCTGGCGAGTGTTGCGTGGAGGTCGAGGCGTTCGGACTGCCGGTACTGTTCGTCCCAATCGAGACCGAGCCAGCGGAGGCCGTCGAAGATGGAGTCCTCGGAGGTTTGGGTGTTGCGTCCGGCGTCGGTGTCGTCGATACGGAGGATCATCGTGCCGTCGTGGCGGCGGGCGAAGAGCCAGTTAAAGATAAAGGTCCGGGCACTTCCGATGTGGAGGTAGCCGGTGGGCGAGGGGGCGAAACGGACGCGGAACATTCAGCTTATAGTGTACTACAGGATTGAAATTGAAGGACTTAGGAAGAACCAGGCGCTGCCCGTTCCGGGTATGGGCGGTGATAGCAGGGGTAGCTTGAATGTGTCCTGCCGTTGACCTGAATTCCGGATTCGATCTCAAGAATCGCGGCAAAACCGCCGATCAGCAGTGCAGGTAGTCGTGCGCTCCAGAAACACAGTCTTGCTCGTATGGATCGCCCTCTGGGCGGCATCTCCGGCCCTGGGGCTGAATCCTTCCAAGTCACTGAACCAGTACCGGTTTCAGATCTGGGAGGAGACTGAAGGACTCCCCCATTACAGTATCAACGCCATCACTCAGGGTGGGGAAGGTTACCTTTGGCTCGCCACCTACTACGGCCTGACGCGATTCGACGGCGAGCAATTCGTTGTATTCGACATAGCAAACACACCCGCGTTGCCGAGTAACCAGGTCCTGGCGCTGACGACAGATTCCTCGGGGCGAGTCTGGATCGGGACGGGCAAGGGCCTGGCCGTCTGGGAGGGGGGGCGGTTCCGCCGGGTGGAGGATCCGCGGTTCGAGGGGCGGCAGGTCCGGGCACTGGCAGTGGGCCGGAGAGGGGAACTCTGGGCTGGGGTGAATGGTGCTGGCCTCTTTGTCCTGCGAGGGGACCGGTTCGAGTTGCTAGGAATGGAGGCGGAGACGATCAGGTCCATCGAGCCCTCGCGCCACGGAGGGTTGTGGGTCGGTACGCACTCAGGACTCCATCATCTCGCGGAGGGGCGGAACCGGCGGTGGGGAGCGGCCGACGGATTGCCAGATCAGAGAGTGCTCACGGTAATAGAGGACCGGGATGGGACGCTGTGGGTCGGCACCGTGGAGGGTTTGGCCAGACTCCGGGACGGCCGGGTAGAGAGTTTCACCCGCGAACCCACTCTGAAGCGGCATGTGGTTTGGACGCTCCGGATGGACCGCGACGGCAGCCTCTGGATTGCTCTGCTGGGCGGAGGGCTGGTGAGGTACACCGGCGGCCGGTTCGAGCATTTTGAAAACCCGCGGCCCTTTTCGAGCGAGTCTCTGACGGCGCTGTATGAAGACCGGGAAGGCAGTCTCTGGATTGGAGCGAGCGGCGGGGGGCTGAGCCGGTTGCATGACGTCGCGTTCCAGACTCTGACGACGGCGAACGGATTGGGAAGCAACCTGGTGCAGGCGGTGGTCGAAGGTCATGACGGGTCGATGTGGGTGGCGCTGAATGGGGGAGGAATCAATCAGATTGCCCCGGATGGCCGGGTGATTGCGCATTGGAGCCGGGACAATGGACTGCCCAGCAACGACATCTGGACGGTTCTGATCGACCGGCGCGGCGACTTGTGGGGTGGGGCCTTCAGCGGAGAGGTCTTCCGGATCCGGAATGGCCAGGTGCGGACGTTCGGACGGGCTGACGGCCTGCCGGGCAGGGCAGTGCTTTCGTTGCTCGAAGACCGGCGCGGCGCCATCTGGATCGCGACGATCCAGGGAGGACTCTGCGTGCTGGACGGCGGACGAATCCGGACGTTCACAACGGCGGACGGTCTGGCGAGCAATCAGGTTCGCGTCGTCCACGAGGACCGTGCCGGTCGCCTGTGGATTGGCACGGAGAAGGGCCTGAATATCTACGAGGGCGGGAAGTTCAGGACCTTCACGCGCGCCGACGGGCTTGCCGGGGACTTCATCTTCTCCGTGTACGAGGAGCAGGGGGGGGATTTCTGGCTCGGGAGTTTCGATGGGGGGCTGACCCGCTACCGCGACGGCCGTTTCACGGCATTCACGCCCGAGAAAGGCTTTCCGGCGCGGGTGGTACTGCAGGTGTTGGAAGACGCACAGCAGCAATTCTGGTTCAGTTCAAGTTCGGGGATCTTCCGGATCGCCAAGCAGGACCTGAACCGGTTCGCCGAGCGGGGGGAGGGGCCCATCCCAGCGCAGGCATTCGGAATCCCCGATGGCCTGAACAGCCGTGAATGCAATGGGGGGCAGCCATCGGGTGTCCGCGGCCGGGATGGGCGGTTGTGGTTCCCGACGATGAAGGGACTTTCCGTGGTGGATCCCCAGCGAATTCCCCGCAATGATCTGCCGCCTCCCATCGTCATGGAGACATTGAGGGCTGACGGA
>DNFG01000343.1:3324-3535 GCA_003487005.1 Bryobacterales bacterium | reverse complement strand
GTTGAAGGACCGCCACCCGGGCTTTCCGCGCTCGATCCTGGCACTGAACCCGCAGACGGGCAGATGGAGCGAAATTGGGACGATTCCGGTGGGCCTGGTGACCACCGGGGCGGTGGTTTATGAAGGGCGGATCGTCATCGCCGGAGGGGAAGACCGGCCGGGCCACCGGCGCGCGACGGTCTTCAGCGGCGGCGTTTCGCCTTCGGATCGA
>DNFG01000343.1:0-3073 GCA_003487005.1 Bryobacterales bacterium | reverse complement strand
TCGCCTTCGGATCGATGATCTTGACGTCGCCCGAGAGCGTGAACAGGTCGTCGGTCAGATCCTGATTCAGTTTCACGTCGTCGGAGAACATCTCGAAGATCTTCTCGCCATTGCGTTCGCGGCGGACGACGAACGGCCACTGGACGCCGCCGCCGATATCGCGAAACTTGGCGTAGACGGTGATCTCCTCGATCCGCCGCCGGGTGCGCGGGTCGCGGCGGAACCAGGACTGGCGGACGGGCAGTTTCGAGATCTGCTCGAAGTAGACCGTGGTGACGCGGCTGTCCGAATCGACAACATCGACGACATTTACCGCGGCGTTGTCCACGGTGTCGGTCCGGACGAACTCGAAGACGAGACCGGGTTCGCCGAGGCGGCAGCGGAGCGTGTGGAGGATGTTGTGGCGCAGCGACTCCTGCCAGCGCTCCATGGTGTCCGGAGGCAGCGGTTTGGCGCCGCGGAAGGTGATCTCGTGCCCGCCCATTTCGTTGAAGACGATGTAGATGTCCTGGTTCTTGCCGAACGCCTGGCGCTCGCGCTGGCCGATATAGCCGGCGGGCGGCGGTTCGGGCCGGGTCAGGTAGCGGGTGTAGAGGGTAGTGCGGGAGAGGCCCGACAACTGCTCGCGATAAAAGCTGTAGCCGCGGCCCTGCTCGACGCGGTCGCGCATGTTCAGATAGGCCGGACCGCCGAGCGCCGCGATCGCCTCGTCGACGATCTGCTTGCCGCGCACGGGGTCGTTTTGCGCCAAAACCGGCACAATCAGCAGAAAAAGCAGGCTGAGAACGCGCATTACCTTGATTGTAGCGGCCCCAGCGCGTGGGCGTACGCCTGATAGACCTCGTCAAACACCGAATCCCAGCTTGCCTTGAGGGCGGTGGCGCGCGCGGCTTCTGCCATCTGCCGGCGGCGTTCGGGGTCGCGAGCCAGTTCGACGACGGCTTCGCAGAACCGGGGTCCGGCGGGTGCGATCAACCCGTCCAGTCCGTGGGTGACGATGTGCGCGGGCCCGCCCTGATCGGTCACCACGCAAGGCACGCCCGAGGCCATCGCCTCCTGGACGACATTGCCGTAGGTGTCGGTCTCGGAAGGAAACACGAACAGATCGAGGTTCGCATACGCGCGGGCAAGTGCTTCGCCGCGCAGGACGCCGGGCACTTCGCGCTGTTGCAGGTTGTCGCGCAGCCAGTCGAGCAGGCTGCCGTGGCCGGCCACGAAGATCCGGTAATTGGAGACTCCAGCCTCGCGCAGAGCGCGTTCGACATCGACGAGATGCTGGACGTTCTTCTCGGTGGACGTGCGCCCGATGTAGCCGAGCGTGAACACGCTGTCGCCGCGGCCACGCCGCCCAGGGTGAAACATCTCCGTGTCCACGCCCCGGCGCATCAGAAAACAGGGCCGTTGTGCGCCTTTTTCGATCAAGCGGATCAGCTCGGGGTTGGGCGCGAGGGTCACGCAGGCGAAGCGATAGAAGCGCAAAGTGGCCGCAAGCGAAGCCGCCTCGGCGGCGCGCCCGGCGGCGCGCGACCACGATTCCGGAAGAAATCCGAGCAGCCGTTCGAGCCGGCGCCCGCCATATTCGTGGATGTTGGTGTGCCAGCTTGCGGCCAATGGAATCCGCCGTCCGCGCGCGGCAATCAGCCCCAGAAGGCCGGTGCTGCTCGGCCCCGTGATATGGACGATGTCCGGCTTAAAGTCATCGATCGCCCGGCCGACCAGTCCGCGCAAACGCAGGAAGGTGGTGTCGAAGCGGAGATCGGATTCGAGCGGAATCGTCATCCGCCCGAGGGCCAGTTCACAGCGCGTGATGGAATCCTCGGTCCAGACGCGCGTCTCGGGTCCCGTGTGGGCGCTGAAGAAGGGATACCCGCGCCGCCGGGCGAACGCCTCGAACTGCCGCGACGTGAGGGCGACACCATTGACCTCGTGGAAGCTGTCGGTGAAGAAGGCGACCCGGGGCGCCGCTTGGCTCATAAAACCAATTCTTGCACTGGCGCCGACAACTGGCGCAACGCCACGCGCATCGGGGGCGTGCCGGCCAGACGGGCCAGCCCCGCGAACGCGCTGACGATCACCGGTTGTCCGCCCGCGTGCCAGGAATCGGCGAGCGACACCACCTGACCGGTCGCGCGCCGGAAGAACACCCGGTCGGTCCAGCGCGTCCAGCCGTGGGTGTGCCGCTCATTGTCCTTCATCACGTCGGCGATGGCGTGCATGATCCGCAGCGAGAGCGGTTCACGGTACTGTGGCATGACGAGAACGTGGCTGTAACCGTAGTCGCGGACCTCTTCGACAAACTCCCCGAAGGTGGCGGCGTTGGTCAGATTGACGAGGGCGTTGGGCTCGGAGGTGTGCCGGTCGCCGCCCGAAATCACGGGCAGATCGAGCGAATCGGCCAGCGCGACATTGAGCCGGTTCTCGGTCCACGGACGGAGGCCGTTCAACTCGATGGCGTGGATGGCCGCGCGGAACCGGCGGGCGAACGCGGCGGCTTCGCGGCAGTGGGCCTGGTGGCCGATGCCCTTCTCGTCCCAGCAGGGATGATTGAAGACAACCAGCGTGTGCGGGTCTTCGACGATCCAGTCGAGCAGCCCTTCGAGTTCTTCCTGGCGTGGGTTGCGGGTGAACTCCGCGAGCGCGGCCATCCGCTGCGCCGCGCGCCGGGGCGGGAGGTTGTGGATGCCGAGGTGGAAGAAGGTACCGGCCCAGGGCACGGTCCATTCGAGCGAAACGGGCGTGTCGCGGCCCTCTTCCAGCGCGCGCAGCAACAGCGGGGCTTCGATGTTGTCGTGATCGGAAAGCGACACGAGCGGCTGGAGGCCGAGCTTTTCGACGATCTGGGCGCGTTCGACGGCCAGCGCTTCGCGCGGGCCCAGCGGCGGCGTCCACCACGCGCCGAAGTAGTCGATTTCGCGGCCGTGAATGCGCTTGTAGCGGCGCTCCTGTGCCTCGACAGCCTCACGCAGCAGCGGGACCGCGCGGCTCAGCCGGGGAATGAAATCAAGAGTCTCGCGTGAATGAGACGTGTGCGAGTGCAGCGAAACGGCGGAGCGGAAGACCTCCCAGACGTTGG
>DNFG01000301.1 GCA_003487005.1 Bryobacterales bacterium | reverse complement strand
CTGTGTTCACGAAGCGAATCACGGGCTTGCTCACCGACGAAGAATATCGGAACTTGCAGTTGTGCCTGATCGTCAATCCCGCCGCCGGACCTGTAATACCCGGTGCTGGGGGATTGAGGAAGGTGCGGGTGGCCGCCCGGTCCCAGGGGAAGCGCGGCGGTGCCCGGGTTATTTATTATTGGGTTCCCTCGCGTGAGCAGATACTGCTCTTACTTGTGTATGCAAAGAACGAGCAGGCAAATCTGACCCCACGACAGGCCCGGATTCTGGCGGCGATGGTCAAGGAGGAATTCGCCCGTGAAACAGGAGAACTTTGAAGAATTGGTCGAGGCTGTCAGGCAAGGGGGGGCAATCCTGCGGGGCGAGTTGCGACCCGGACGCCGCTTCGTTTTCGATACTCCAGAGGTTCGCGCCGTTCGGGAAAAGACAGCACTGCCCCAGGTCGCGTTCGCCAATTTGATTGGCGTGAGCGTAAAGACACTGCAAAATTGGGAGCAGAATCGCCGGCGGCCCACCGGCCCCGCCGCCGCTTTGCTCCGCATCATCGCCCACTCGCCGGAGTTGGCTGTCGAGGCACTGCACCGGCGTTAAGTGGGACTACTCCCGGCTTCGCATCGCCTCCACCGAGGCGCGCACCAATTCCTCCAGCACACCCAGGTCCACATCCGAGAGCCGTTTCAGGTACAGGCACGACTTGCCCGTTTTGTACTTGCCCAGTTTCGCCATCAACTCGTCGTAACGGTCGAAACCGGCCATGATATACAGCGTCAGATCCTGCTTTCGAGGCGAAAAACCGGCCACGAACCAGTCCCCTTCGCGCCCGCTGGCGTACTTGTAGTGGTAACTGCCGAAGCCCACTATGCTGGGGCCCCACATCTTCGGCTCTTCCCCGGTCACTGCCAGCATCAGGTTCAGGACGGTCCGGCAATCCGCCCGCCGCTGTTCGTTTTCGACCGCGTCAAGAAACGCGGACACGCTCGCTTGGGTCTGCTTCGTCTTCAACTCTGCCATCACAGCTTCCCCTCTCCAGGAATTTACGAGCAAGCGACTGCCCGGATTCCGCGTATTCTCTCATGATGATCCAGATGGCCGCTCTGACCGCGATCCTCCTGTCGCTGCCCGCCACTCTCCCGGCGTGGGAATTGCCCCGGCCGGCCGGCGCCCATCCGGTTGGGCGCCGGCTGGTGTACTGGCAGCGAGGAGCGGATCAATGGGTGGTGACCTGGGTCTGGTACCCCTCTGCCGTCGCGCCCCGGACCTCCGAACCGGTTCTGCCGGAGGGATGGAGCCGTCTGCGCCAACCCACCTTGCAGCGGCGCCTGGGCCCGGAAGCCGCCGTGGCGTTCATGGCTGCACGCCAGTGGTTCCGGCCTGACGCCCCCATCGCCGCGAAGCCCGACATGCTTCCGGTTCTGGTTCTTTCGCCGGGCCTTTCGTGGCTGCCGGTGGACTACTCCGCGCTTGCTGCTGAACTGGCCAGTCGAGGGTATGTCGTTTTCGGAGTTGCACCCGCGGGCTTCGCCGGCCCGATCCCCCTGCCGGGCGGGGAGGTTGCCGGCCAAAGCCGGGGTCCGGGCGATCAGGCATCCTGGGAAGCAGATCTCCGTTTTGCCCTCGCCCGGATCGCTGAGTTGCAGACGGCGGAAGACTCTCCCTTCAGAGGCCGGCTGACTCTGGACCGGATCGGGCTGTTCGGCCATTCCATGGGGGGAGCCGCCAGCATGGCGGTGGCTGCGGGAAATCCTCAAATCGCGGCTGCCGCCAACCTCGATGGCGATTTCATGGGACCTGCCAGAGACGTCCGGCCGCTCCAGCCACTGCTTCTGTTGAGCCATCGAGAACCCGCCGGCTTAGCCGGATCCGGCGGCGCCGATCCATCCGAAGGACGCCGCTCGCGCGACTGGGATGCCGTCTCCTCCCAGTCCCAATCGGCTCAGCGTTTTGCGCTCATCGATTCGTCTCATCTGGATTTCCTCGACGCCGGCCTGCTGCCCCCCGCATTGATTCCCCGCAGGCTCCGCGAGAACCGCTTCAGCGATCGGCCCGGCACGCGGACCCTGGCTTTGACCGCCCAACTCCTCGACGATTTCTTTGCCGGACGCCCCGTGGCGGAGACGGCCGCGCGGTTCCCGGAACTGAAGCCCCTACCTGGGCGACGGTGAGAACCCCGTCTCCTTCTTCCAGGCTTCCATCGTGTTGTACACAATCGGGCAATAGCAGGCCCGGTCGATGTACTGCCACATCTTGCTCGCCCGTGAGCCTTCCCCCTTCACCACATGGGGAAACAACTCGCACGAAAACGGCCGAGCTTCGTACACCGTGCACGTGTTGCCATCGAGAAAGACACACGCCCCGTCCTCGTGCCGCTTCAGCACGCGTTCGTCGGTTTCATCCTCCTGCGTGTACTCGCGCCAAAGCTGCTCGAAGGGCATACCAATGAATTTCGCGAGCTTCTTCGCGTCCCGTTCGGTCACTTTGGCGGTCGCCACGCGGCAGCAGTTCGCGCATTCGGTGCAGTCGATCTGGTCCTCCACCTCCTGCGCGATCTGCTTCAGCTTCCGCTCGACGTAGTTATGGGTCTTGATGTACCGGCGGAAACGCTCATTTTCGCTCCGCCGGCTTTCTCCCAAACGCTGGATCTGGACCAGGTCCGTGATCATGGCCCTAGAACTTCACGTTCTTGGCTTCAAAGTCCCCGCCCCGGAAGAAACTCATCTTCCCGAGGTCGAGATGCTTCTTCATCGCCGCCTGAATCTGCTGGGGAGTCAGCGCGGCGACCTTGTCCTCGATCGCCTGATCCCAGGCCATCGGACGGTCCAGATACCGCCCCGTGGCCAGCCGTCCAGCCAGTTGCGAATCATTGGACCGGCCCATCGACCGGCTCTGCAGCCAGGCTTTCTTCGCCGCTTCCACTTCTTCGGCGCTGTAGCCATCGTTGATGATCTTCGTCAGTTCGTCCTTGAACGAAGCCTCCACCTGCGGCGCCTTGTCGGGCGAGCAGATCGCCTGTGCAAGGAACATCCCGCTGTCATCGAGCGCGCTGGCCTGGAACATGCTGCCGACGCCATAGCTCAGCCCCTCTTTGTTGCGGATCCGCGCAAACAGGCGGCTGTTCAGCGGTTGCTGGCCCAGGATGTAGTTGCCCAGCAGCAGCGCCGGGTAGTCCGGATCGGTGTCCTTGATCTGCAGCGGAATGGCGCCGAGCCACAGGGCGTTGGCCTTTTCGGGGGTGTTGAAGGTCTTCGCGGCGGCCGCCACCGGCTTGAAGGGCCGTTCGATCCGCGCGTAAGGCTTCGGGCTCTTCCAGTTGTTGAACAGGGTCGCAATTTGCTGTTGGACGGCCTCGGGCTCGAAGTCGCCGACGATGGCCAGTTCGCCTTCCGCAACGCCATAGAAGTCGGCGTGGAACTTCTTGACATCCTCCAGCTTCGCGTTTTTGATTTCCTCGATGTCCTCTTCGAAGGTGTTCACGTAGCGGACGTCCCCCTTCGGATAGGGGGCCAGGTGGCGCTGCATTTCGCGTACCGCGATCCCGGTCGGCTCGACACGGGTCCGCTCGATGTTGGCGAGCGCCTGCTGCCGCAGTTGCTCGAACTCATCCGCCGGGAAAGACGGCTCCTTGAGGACCTCGGCCACCAGATCGAGGGCCTGGCGCAGGTTCTCCTTCGTGGTGGTCACCGTCGCCCTCGCGCTCGAAGTTCCGCCCGACACCTGCACCGAGGCCTTCATCTTGCTGATCTCGTCCTGGATCTGCTGCCGTGTCCGGTTCTTTGTCCCGCGCATGAGCATCTGACCAGCCAGGGAACCCGGTGTATCGAGTCCACGCAGCGCCGCCTCGCTGCCAAATCGCAGCGTGAGCGTTGCCGTCACCTGCTCGCCGCGGGTCTTCTTGTTGATGAACGCCAGCTTCAGCCCGTTGGCGAGGTCGGCCTTGATCGTCCGCCGGTCGATATTGCCGGTCGAGGGATCGAACGACTCGCCCTGCGAAATCGCCGCTTCGCCCTTGTAGTCCTTCACCAACGCGTCCACGTCGGGCATCTCGGGGACCTCGGCGCGAACCGGGTTTTCGTCGGGAATAAACACGCCCACCGTCCGGTTCGATTCGATGAAGTATTTCTCGGCGGCGGCCTGCACATCGGCCGGAGTCACCTTGCGCATCCGGTCGCGGCTGAGGAAGAACAGCCGCCAGTCGCCCATCGCCTGCCACTCGCTCAGGTTCAACGCCACCCGTTCGCTGTTGTTGATGGTCTGTTCGAAGTTGCGTTCAAACTGCTGCTTGATCCGGTCCACTTCTTCCTGGGTGAATTTGCTGGTCTTGACATCATCGATCACTTTGAAGGCCGTCTGCCGGACATCATCGAGCGACTGCTCCTTCCGCAGGTCGGCAAACAGAAAGGCCATGCCCGGCTCGCGCAACTGATAGGCGAACATAGCCGCCGAAGTCGCCTTTTTGGTCTCAACCAGCGCCTTGTGCAGCCGCCCGGACGGCACATCGCCCAGGATCCGTGACGCCACCATCACGGCCGGGAACTCGGCGTGCGCGCCCGCGGGCACTTTGTAGCCCGCCATCAGCGCCTGCGTCTCGCCGCGGCGCCGCAGCACCACGGACCGCTCGCCATCCTGCACCGGTTCCACCGTGTAGGTCGCCGGCGCCTTCTCGGCCGGCTTCGGAATGCCCGCGAAATACTTGTG
>DNFG01000300.1 GCA_003487005.1 Bryobacterales bacterium | reverse complement strand
GATCCCGCGAATGCTCAGCGGCCTCTCCGGAAACAGATCCTCCGCCACCTGTTTGGTCGCCAGCACCGAATTGGCGATCGACAAGGGCACCTGCGGCAGCGCCAGGATCAGGAAACCCGTCCACATCTCCGCGGGCGTCGGCACGTGCGGCGAAGGCAGATGGAATCCCGCCGCCCCGGCCAGATCCGCGACCGAAAGCCGCGTCGCCAGCGCATAAACCAGCCCCATTCCCACCACGATCACTCCCGCCGGAAACCGCTTCCGGCCCATCAGCGCGATTGTCAGCAGAAATGCCGCCCCGGCCAGAATATATCCCGCCGTGCTCTCTGCCGGGACATAATCCTTCAGCGCGATCCGCGCCAGCGAAAGCCCCAACCCCAGTTGCACCCCCCGGATCACCACCTTCGGCACCACCCGCGCCACCCAGTCCAGCAAACCCGCCCCCGTCAACGCCATCATCAGAATTCCGATCGCCAGACCCGCTCCATAGACGGTCTCCGCCGGGATCTTCTGTGCGATGATCAGCGCCGCCATCGCCTTCAATGGCTGCACCGGCATCGGCAACCGGTAGCGCAGCGCCGTCAGTATCTGCATCACCCCGAACAGCGTCAGCGCGCTCGCGCTGTCCATCCCCGAAGCCAGAATGATGCCCACCAGCAGCGGCAGGTCCGTTCCCAGATCGCCAAAGGCGCCGGACCATTCCTGGCGGTTGAAACGGATCGGCGCGGAGGCGTTCATGGGCGAATCTCCAGCGTACCAGCCCCCCCTGCCCTCTACAGAAGTACTTTTGTTAATCCACGACAAAAAGATATGGTAGTCTGTAAAGACCGGGCAGATCACGCGCCCGGCTTCCTCTCATGCCAGCCAAGCGCGTCACCCCCAATTCCGATCCCCTACCCGCTCAACGCCGGCCGAAACTCCGCCCGATCGAGGGCGGCCGCGTGGCCCTGCCTCCCCACGAAACCCGTGGCGCCATGCCGCTGGAATCCTGTCTGCATCTCAGGCGCTCCGTCCGCGAATACTCCGGCGCGCCGCTCCGTCTGGCCCAACTCGGGCAATTGCTGTGGGCGCTTCAGGGTGTCTCCGGCCTCGGCGGGCTCCGGACTTGTCCGTCCGCCGGGGCCATCTATCCTCTGCGCACCTACGTCCACGTCTGCCGCGTCGAAGGCGCAAAGCCCGGCCTCTATCGCTACGACGCCGACATGAATGCCATCGAAGCCCTCTGGCACGGCGACCGCCGTAAATCCCTCGCCGCCGCGGCCCTGGGCCAGGAGTGTGTCGAACAGGCCGCCGCCATCGTCATTCTCACCTCCGATTACCGCCGCATCACCCGCGAACTGGGCGAACGCGGCCGCTATGTCACCCACGTCGAAGCCGGACACGCCGGGCAGAACTTCCTCCTCCAGGCCGCCGCCCTCGGCCTCGGCGCCATCGGCCTCGGCCGCTTCGATCCCGACATCGCCGCCAGCCTCCTCGAACTCCCCGAGGACGAAGAACCCCTCTATCTCCTGCTCGCCGGCCATCCCGCCTCCACTTGATACAATCCGGGGAATGCGCCCGCTCCGGTTCCTCCTCCTGCTCGCCGCGGCTCTGCTTCCGCTAGCCGCCGCCGATCCGGTTGTCTTCAACGACGACGGCGGTTGGTGCTGGTATCAGGACGAGCGCGTCGTGATTGCCAACGGCCGCCTCGTCATCGGCAGCGTCGCCTCCGGCCGCGATGATCCTCGACGCCGCGGCAATATCGAAGTCGTCAGCTACGACATCGCCTCCGGCGCCCTCCACCGCTTCACCCTCCACGAAGGCCTCGACGAGAAGGACCGCCGCCAGTGGTATGACGACCACAACGTCCCCGCCTTCCTCTCCACCGCTTCCGGCCACCTGCTCGCCATCTACGCCAAACACGGCCCCGAAGAGAAAATCTACCTCCGGCGCTCCGAACGCCCCGGCGATGCCACCGCCTGGAACCCCGCCCAGATCTTCGTCCCCAGCGAGAAATCGCGCGTCACCTACTCCAACGCCTTCCGCCTCAGCGCCGAAAAAGGACGGATCTACAACTTTTTCCGCGGCCTCGACAACAGCTTCAAACCCTCCTGGATGACCTCCGATGACGACGGCCGCACCTGGACCACCGGCGGCATCGCCATCAACGTCCCCAGCGAGTTCCGGCATCGCCCCTATGTGAAATACGCCTCGAATGGCCGCGACACCATCCATCTCGCCTACACCGAGGGCCATCCGCGCGACTTCGACAACAGTATCTATCACGCCTACTACCAGGGTGGACAGTTGCGGCGCTCCGACGGCACGGTGATCTCTTCGCTCAAGGAAGGCATGCCCCGGCCCGAGGATGGAACCCGCGTCTTCGCCGGCGGTCCCGATCGCGTCGCCTGGATCTCGGACCTGCATCTCGACAGCCGTGGACAGCCCTATCTGGCCTATTCGGTCCAGATGAATGACGCCGGCAAAAAGCCGGGCCACTGCGGCCAGGATCATCGCTACCGCTTCGCCCGTTGGGACGGCAAACGCTGGCAGGATTCCGAAGTCGCCTTCGCCGGAACCTGCATTTACCCCCGCGAAGATGACTACACCGGGCTGATCACCCTCGATCCCCACGATCCGCGGACTCTCTACATCTCCACCAACGCCGATCCGGTAACCGGCGCGCCACTCATCAGCCAGGCCGACGGCCAGCGCCACTGGGAGATCTTCCGGGGCGTCACCCGCGACTTCCGCAAATGGACCTGGACCGCCGTCACAAACAACTCGACTGCCGACAATCTCCGCCCCATCGTCCCCGAATGGCCCGGAAAACGCCGCGCCCTGCTCTGGCTCCAGGGCAAGATGCGCACCTACACTGACTTCGACTTCCGCGTCGTTGGGCTTATCGAACCACGCTGACCGGTTCTGCCGCTCCCGCCAGCGGCAAGGTGAAAGAAAAGGTGCTGCCCTCGCCCACCACGCTCTCGACCCCCACGCGTCCTCCGTGGGCCTCCACCATCCGTTTCACCAGTTCAAGACCCAGCCCCGTGCCGCCCGCTCGCCGGCTCGCCTCCTGGTCCACCCGGTAGAACCTCTTGAACAGATTCGGAATCGCCTGAGCCGGAATCCCCGCGCCCCGGTCCCGCACGCTGATCCGGATCTCTCCAGCGGCGTGTTCCGCCCGGACTTCAATCAACGTCCCCGGCGCCGAGTATTTGACCGCGTTCGAAAGCAGATTCGACATCACCTGCTGCATCCGCTCCGGATCAAACCGGACCCGAGGCGGCGATCCGGGCAGTTCCAGCCGGAATCGATGGCCTGCGCCGGCCCCTTCAAACACCGCGACGCTCCGGCGCAGCAGGTCGCCGATACAGCCATCCTCGAAATTGTATTGCTGCCGCCCGTTTTCGATCCGCTGCAGGTCGAGGAAATCGTCGATCAGCCGGCCCAGCCGCGCGGATTCCTCCTGCATGATCGTCAGGTAGCGGCGCTGCTTTTCGCGTGGAAAGTCGCGCTCCAACATCAGTTCGGCGAACCCGCGAATGCTCGTCATCGGCGTCCGGAGTTCGTGGCTGACCGTGGCGACCAGTTCGGACTTCAGACGGTCCAGTTCCTTGCTCGCCGTGATATCCACCTTGATCCCGGCCCAGTGCGTCACCTGCCCGGTGTCATCCTGAATCGGACTGATCGACAGACGGCTCCAGAACGGCTCGCCCGTCTTCCGGTAGTTCAGAATCTCCACCGTGCAGGCTGTCCCCGACGCGATCGAGTTGCGCAACACGGCGCGCGTGGCCGGATCCGTTCCGGGACCCTGCAGAAATTTCGGATTCCGGCCCAACACCTCCGCCAGCGGATAGCCCGTGATCTGCTCGAAACCCCCATTGGCATACACGACCCCGGGTTCGCCCTGCTCAACCGTTGCTATGATAATGCCCTCGTGGCTCTCCGCGATCGCCCGGTCGCGCAGTTCCAGATCGAGTTGCGCCTGCTTTCGTTGATCGGCTTCCTGCCGGTACAGTTCATTGGCCTGCTCCAGCAAGGCAGTGCGCTCTTTGACCCGCCGCTCCAGATGCTCACGGCTGTCCCGGAGTTCCCGGTTCTGCTCGTGCAAATGAACGGCCATCGCCCGGAAAGCATCCCCCAGTTCGGTCACTTCGCGCGGTGCCCGAATCTTCTGCACCCGGCCATGATCGCTCTGGGACAGGGCCTGCTGATCGTCGGTGTCCATTGACTTCAGCCGCAACGCCAGAAGGTGCAGCCTCCGGATCGGAGCGGTGACCCACCAGGCGGAGATCAGCGCCAGCGACAGGGTCAGAAGCCCGATCAGGATCCATGTGCCGATCAGTACGCGGACCCAGAAGGCCATTTGGGCTCCGAGAATCCTCCGGTCCTGAATGGCAAACAGATTCCAGCCGCCTTGCGGGAGCGCCGCGTAGACCGCCTGCGCGTCCCGCCCTCCGCCGCCCGATTCGCTGCTCAGCCGGAAGGGATTGCCCGGCCCAGCCTTTGCCGCACTTCGCCCGAGAATGGTCCCCGAAATCAGGCTCAGTGGCCGGTAGACCCCCTCCCGGTCGCCCAGCACAACGCGCCCTTCATGGTCCGTCAGCAGGACCGTGACACCCCACTGGCTCGCCGCCTCCTCCATCTCCGCGGTAAAGCGGCCCAGGTGCAGCGATGCCTGCACGATCGCTCCACCCCCGGCGACCGGTGCGCTGATCGCCACGATCGGATCATTGCCGAACCCCTCGCCGCGAAATACCCCGGAGATAAACGGCCAGCCCGTCTCGATCGGCGTCCGCAGATAATCACGCCCCGGCAGCACCCGCTCCGCCCACTGGAGCGCGTCCGGATCGAGAGGAGGCGAACTCGCCAGGATCCGCCCCTGGGACGTG
The DNA here is from genome assembly GCA_003487005.1 of Bryobacterales bacterium. Lineage (GTDB taxonomy): Bacteria > Acidobacteriota > Terriglobia > Bryobacterales > Bryobacteraceae > PNKE01. The sequence goes on along the minus strand of DNFG01000300.1, from coordinate 9,995 downwards.
GCCGCGAGCATTGAAATGAACTCCGGCCGCAATGCGTGAGCGCGTCTCAGACCCTCCGGATTCGGGACGCCGGCCACCGCAAGCATCTGCAACGACTGGATGTGCGCGGCGAACTTCTGATCCGCCAGCAGCGCCATCTGCACCGCGCCTGCGGCGAGTCGCTCCCGCTCCCGAACAGCCAATCGGGGCATCAGCCCCCACTGCAGCAGCGAAAGCAACGCCAGAATCGGCAGTATTGACGTCGCCAGAAACAGCAGCACAAAGTGCGTCCGGATTCGGGGTCCCTGCATGCGCCGGTCAACCTCCCCCGCCCGCCCCGAGTACGGGAAGACCGATCACGAAGACCGCACCCAGCCCCGGCCCTTCGCTCGTCGCGCTCAACCGCCCGCCCGCCCGTTCGACCATCAACGCCCCCCGCGCCACGCTCAGCCCCGTGCCCTCCTGGTGGTGCATGATCTGGCCCACCGTGAACGGCCGAACCAGTTCCCCGCCCAGTTCCGCCGGAAAGCCGATGCCGAAGTCCCGGACACTCAGACACCAGTTTCTCCCGTCGATCCGGGTCTCGATTTGAACCGCTTGCGCACTCTGTTCACTGAAACGCAATGCGTTCTCCACCAGGATCTGCTCGACGGCCTCCACGTCTTCCGCACGGCCCCGGACCTTCAGCGCCGGCGATGCCGCCGGCTCCACTCGAATCCGCGGCTGGCCCCGCCGGCGCTCCGCCAATCGCCGTTCATATTCGGCCACGTCAAACTCCCCGACCGTCGAGACTGGCGCCTCGGCCACCATCTCCAGATACTGCTGGCCGGCCAGCACCAGCCGGTTCAGCCGCTCGTAACCCGCCCGCAGAATGTCCTGGATCTCCCGCATTTCCGCGGCCGGAAGATCCGGATCCATCAACTCCAGCGCGGAAAGATGCTGCAAAGGTGTCCTTAATTCATGCGAAACGAACATCAAAAAGTCAGTTTTCAAACGGTCCAGCCGCTCAAGCCGCTCATGCGCCGCCGCCAGATCCTTCTCGCGCTCACGAGCCAGCGTCAGCGCCCGCCGGAGATCGCGCGCATACAGGAGCATCTGCTGCTGATCGTTATCCGTCTCGATTTGGGACAACACGGTCCTCCTGCAGGAGCGATTCGACACGCTCCAGTAACTCGAACGGGCTGAAGGGTTTAACCAGATACGCGTTGACGCCCGCAGCCTTGCCGGCAGCGAAATCTTCCGCCTGGCTGCGGGCCGTCAGCAGAATGACGGGAATGGCGGCCGTCCGAGGCGAGGAGCGAATCGCCCGGGTGGCCTCTATCCCGTTCATTCTGGGCATCATCCAGTCCATCACCATGACATCCGGCACTTCCCGCCGGGCCAATTCCACGGCCTCCAGTCCGTCGAGGGCTTCAAACAGGACATACTCTTCGGTTTCGAGCGTGGCTCGTACCAGCTCTCTTACGTTCTTCTCGTCGTCCACAAGGAGGATCTTCTTGAGCATTTCGGAAGGGGTAAATGCAATTCTTTGGCCCTTCCAAACGGCTCAAAAGCACACAGATTCACCGCTCTCCCACTGGATCAGGGGGACGACGGCGTGCGCGGCCGGTTTCTGCCTATATACCTGAAAACAAGATTGTTAGCCTGTTTTCCGCAATTTGGAGGGGGAGACGGAAGCCCTGCGGTCTCGATTGTATATTGTATACTAACAATAGACAATAACCCGGAGGGCGGATTCCGAATCGGGAGGAGTGTCCCGAATTGGAATCAGCGGAGGCGGCGAAGGGCGGCGAGGACGCCCCCAGGCTGGCCAAGTTCGAAGTAGAGCGATTTCCAGTGCTGGTAGAGTTCCTCGCAGGTCCGGGCTTCGTCCGCATTGGGTTCGATGGTGGTGAAGGGCGGACAGAGGGCCTGCTGGGCGGCTTCGACGGTCGGGAAGGCGCCGGCGGCGAGGAAGGCAAAGATGGCGGACCCGAGGCTCGTGACCTCGGCCGAGGGCACCACGACAGGTTTATTCAGGACGTTGGCGTAGACCTGATTGAGAACCGGATTCCGCTGCGGAATGCCCCCGCCATTGATGACGCGGTGGATCGGCACGCCGTGTTCGGCCATCCGTTCGAGGACGACGCGGGTATGGAAAGCGGTGCCTTCAATGGCGGCGAAGAGTTCGTCCTGGGCGGTGGAAGTCAGGGTCCAGCCGAGGGTAACGCCGCCGAGTTCGGGGTTGACGAGGACGGTCCGGTCGCCATTGTCCCAGGTGAGGCGAAGCAGGCCGGTGGATCCGGCGCGATAGCCTTCGAGGCCCTGGGAGAGCGCCTGCACGGTGGACCCGGCGCGGCGGGCGATGGCTTCGAAGATGTCGCCGACGGCCGAGAGTCCGGCTTCGATGCCGTAGTAATCGGGGTGGATGGAGCCGTTCACAACGCCGCAGACGCCCGGAATCAGGCCGGTATTTTTGGCGATGGCCATGATGCAGGTGGAGGTGCCGACGACATTGACGACGTCGCCTTCGCCGATATTGGCGCCGATGGCGTCCCAATGGGCGTCGAAGGCGCCGGTGGGGATCGGGATTCCGGCGGAAAGGCCGAGTTTCGCGGCCCATTCGGGGCTGAGGTGGCCGGCGATGGTGTTGGAGCGTTCATAGCGGCCGTTCAATTTGTCGCGGACGCCGGCGAGGAGGGGGTCGACGCCGGCGAGGAATTCCTCGGAGGGGAGGCCGCCGAGGGCGTCGTTCCACATCCATTTATGGCCCATGGCGCAGACGCTGCGGGGAGCGAGAGCGGGGTCGGTGATGCCGCAGAGGGTGGCGGCGATCAGGTCGCAGTGTTCGAAGGCGGAGGCCATGCGGGGGCGCTGGTCCGGGTGATGACGGAGCCAGTGGAGGAGTTTGGCGAAGCCCCATTCGGAGGAATAGACGCCGCCACACCAGGCGAGGGCTTCGAGGCTGGTGGCGCGGCCGTGGGCGGTGATTTCGGCGGCTTCGCGGTGGGCGCGGTGGTCGCACCAGAGGTAGTAATCGCTGATGGGCTGGAGGTTTTCGTCCACGGGGACGACGGTGGAGCCGGTGGTATCGAGAGCGAGGGCCTGGACATCGGAGCCGGGGATGCCGGCCTGGGCGAGAGCGGCGAGCATGGCCTCGGCGAGAGCGCGGAGGTGGTCGGCGTGGGATTGGGTGGCGTGGTCGGGGTCTTCGCGCTTGCGGTGGACGGGGTATTCGGCGGTGGCGGCGGCGAGGCGGCCGCGTTCACTGTGGACGAGAGAAACGCGCACGCTCTGGGTTCCGAAATCGACTCCTGCGACGATAGCCATGGTGGTAGAAGGGCTCCTTGAGGGATAAAAACTACGCGCATCATAGCGCAGTGGGGGGTGCCTGGTGGCGGAGCAACCCCTTGAGTTTCATCCGGTGACGATGGGTTCCTGCCCGGCTTCGGGCGGGATGGCGCGGAGCGTGGAATCCCGCCGCTCGTCGAGGATGAGTTGGATGGCGGCGCGGAGACTGTCAAGGCAGTCCTGGCGGGTCTTGCCCTGGCCATTCGCGCCAGGCACCTCGGCACAGTAGGCGATGTACCAGGGACCGTCCCTTTCGACGATGGCGGTGAATTCGTTCCGCATCGTCTCTATTGTAGCCGCGGACAGGGGCACGGGTGGTGGAGGTACTGCTGCTATTTGGGTGCGAAAGCGAGTGTGGCGGTGACGGTCGGTGGCTGGTTCGAAGGGCTGGGCCAGGGGGCTGGGAGTAAGGTGATTGAGTGTACCGTGCCCGAAACGCGAAACGCGAAACGCCCGAAACGCCCCCGGTACCGAATTGGTAGACTCTGCGTGTGATACGGCATCTCGCGCGCCTCGCGGCCGCAACGCTCATCGTTCTCCTCGGCCGCGCTGCTGCGACGGATGACTTGTCGCAAATCTACGTCTACTCCCAGCGCGAGACGCCGGCCCGATCGTGGATGACCGTCGTCTGCGATGGCAGGCCGATCGCCGATGTGAAACGGGGGTATTTCTTCGCGCTGAATGTCCGGCCCGGGAGGTATACTCTCTCCCTTGCGGACGGCGTGCCCGTTTCTGTGGACGTTCGTCCCCGAGGCGAGGCGTTCGTCCGTATCGATTGGAGCCACCATGTTCGCCGGCGGCCGATTCCGGTCCTGAACACAGTTGATTCGGAACGAGCGAAAAGGGAATTGCGGTTCTTGAGCTACGTGGACTCCGGGAGAATTCACTCAACAGCCGTCCCCGCCGCCCCCACGCCTCCCGGGAACCCCCGAAACCCCAACCCTGCACCCGCACCGCGTCCGCACCGGGGAATAAGGTGATTGAATATTCGGTCGCCCCCTTTCGGTCGGCAAGGCCGGGGGAACTCCCTTTATGGCTTAGTTGCAGAAAGAAGTCTGGGATGGGTCAAGCCGACCCGGTCAACTTCCGTCCGCGCTCTCGTCCATGGGCGACGCCTCGTCATCCGCGCCGGTGGCTCCTGTCTCCGGTACGGGCGGGACAACAGAGGCAGGGCGAATGCGGATCACGGTCTTCGGCCGCCGGAATTGCCGTATCAGCATGACGGTGCCCAAGACAACTCCTACCGCCATGTGGCCCAACAGGGCGTTCGCCGCGGCATCATAACGTTGGGCCGGAACAAGCAAGCCGAACATACCGGCAATGAAGCCGCCCGCAATCCAGTTCTCGGTTCTCGATGCACCCCCACGATACGCGATCGTGTCGATGTCACTCAGCGGCAGCACCGTGACATCAAACTCGGTCTTTTCCTGTACCTCAACCACACCCGAACCGCTTGTCCGGTACCTGCCCTCGACGCATCGTTTGTCTTTCAGGCAGACGGTGACTTTCTTCTTGCGCAAGAGCTTCGGGAGCGCCTCGGCATCGACGGGGGGCGCGGGCCGCGCCGGCGGTTCTGAAGGGCCATCGGCCGCGAGCGGAATTGCGCAACAGAGCAGGCAGGCGAGAGCTTTTTCGAGGTATCTGGCGGTCATCGACACCAGTCTGAGGTGTTCGCGCCCGTCGCAGCACCCCGCTTGTGCCAGTTTCGGAACTGGCACACTGCGCCGCGCCGCGATTTCCGGTTGCGAAGGTGTCGGGTGCCCCTTCGGCGGGCCCTTCGCCCCCTGGGGATTTTCGTTGTACCTCGCGCTGACGCGCGTGGCTCACGGTTGGGGGTTGGGGGGCGGTCCACTCAATCACCAAACTCCAGGCAGGCCGCTGGATCTGAAAGGTGCTCAAACGGCACCCTGTTTCGCCGGGCTGGCTAACTTCGTGCATTCATAGGCCTTGTCAGGCCAGGACCCACTTTCGGCTGGGAGGCTCCCCGTTGTCGGCGGCAGTCAGCCTCGATATAAGGTGATTGAGTCTACTCTCCCCGCCACCCGAAACCCTCCACCAACGGCTGCCGGCCGGATATCACGGCTCCCTGCGGTCAAAGGCGGACCAGATCCTGCGCCGGAGGTTCAAAGAAGGGGGCTTTCAAGTGATCGCCCAGACACTGCGTTCGCGGCCTCTGGTGGCGGGAGTAGGATGAAGGCATGTTGACGGGCTATATCCAGGCAGCGATGCGGCGGGCGCATTACGAGATGGTGGAGGAGGGCAAGCCGTACTTTGGTACGATTCCGGGCTGCGAGGGAGTGTGGGCGGCGGGGGCGACGCTGGAGGAGTGCCGGGAAGAGCTGCAGAGTGTGCTGGAGGACTGGATCGTGCTCGGGTTGCGCCTGAGGCAATCGCTGCCGGTGATCGATGGGGTGGCTGTGGGACCGGAGAGGCTTGAGCCGATCGATGCCTAAGCTGAACCCCGTCGCAAGGCGTGAACGGGTGCGGCGGTTTCGGGCTTTGGGGTTTGAAGGGCCGTATCAGGAAGGCCGGCACCCATTCATGGTGCGAGGGAGTTTACGAGTGGCGATTCCGAACCCGCATGAAGGGGCCATTGGGCAAGACCTGCTCAGCCGGATATTGAAATTGGCGGGGATTCCGCGGGAAGAGTGGGACAGGGTGGCGTAAGGGAGTCAGTGGCCGGAAGGTCTTCGTACGTCGTTGGCCGGGTCATTCGCACTTCCCCCTAATCCTGACTCTACACCGTGTTACTCTCTGCTTGCGTTCATCCTGCTCTGGCGGGCGGGGGTTTACGGCAGCGAGATTTCGGGTTCCGAAATTGCGTCTGTTGTCCATCAGAGGCCCGAATGGAACATGGTTGCCCGCGGTTCGTAGTGCCGGTCCCATGTGCGACTGATCGCGGCATCCACGAGTTCCTGAATCGTAATCGGGTCACAGTTGTCGGGCTCCGCGAAAAATTTCGCGTGGACAAACATGTAGACGATGGGTGGAGGGATCATCCAGGCCCAGGCCGGTATCGGCGGGTACACCCGATGCAGCAGGTCACCCAATATCGCACCAGCCCCGACCGCAATCATGAATCCGATTCCAGGACCGCTGCCTTCCGGGACGAAATGGTGATCCCAATTTTGGAACAGGGCGGTCAGATCCACCCCGTACTTCTCCCCGAACTTCTCGAATAACTCCACGGCATCGTCGCCGTCCACACCGAGATCTTGCGCCAACCGGGAGTTTAGCGTGAAACACTTCGGGTTGCGGCCAGTTTCCCTGGCGACGAACGCGAGGATACTCTGCTCGATCTCCGGGTGCGGCATCGACGGCGAACCTGGGGCGAGGTTGCCGTGCGGGCCGGATTGGGGCGAATCCTGCATCGTTTGCGCCAGCCGATTGTTATTGTCGCTGAACTCCGGATGGCGCGGCGGGCGCCATGGGTGCGGCTGTCTTCAAGACCGGTCCGACAGGCGATACGCCAGTCACTCCAGCCCGGAGCGCCGGTCCTGCAATGGGAACGCGACACGGCGTCCGCTCAGGTGCGATTGATAGACCGCTGTCACCATTTCGATGGTCCAGCGGCCGTCCACTTCGCTACACATCGGTTCCCGGCCGGTTTGGACTGCTTCGAGCAGGTCCTCGACCATCGCCACGTTGGACAGATGCTGGACACCGAGGGGCGACGGCGGCGGGACGGGATCGGGGAGGGTGACCGGTTCCCAGCCTTGCTGTGCCGTGGGCATCCATTCGGCGGAACGCAGGATGGAAGGCTGACCGGAAGGGAAGATCTGGATGGGGACGAAGATCACCCCCCGGCTTCCATACAGGTGGATGCCGAAGCGCATGCCGCCGGGATCGGGGCTGGCCATGGAACTGAAGTGCGCGTGGACGCCGCGCGGAAAGGCGAAGGTGGCATTGACCTGATTGCCCGCGACCCGCCCGACGGGTTCGGTGGGGGTGCGGGCGTGGGAGGGGTTGACGTCCGCTCCGTCCTGCGTCACGTGGGCCTGGCAGGATGTGGGATCGCCAGCGAAAAGACGGAAGAGATCCATGATGTGGGTGCCGAGGGTCATCAGGTCTTCGCCGCCGGCGCGCGAATCCTCCTTGCCGCGGCCGCGCACTTCGAACAACGTGCCGATTTCGCCGTTTTCCACCAGGCGGGCGGCGTGCCGGACGTAGGGCGACGCGTGCATCACGTGGGCCAACTGGACCTTGACCCTGTTTCTGGCCGCCGCGGCGACGATGCGGTCGGCATCGGCGAGGTTCCGCGCCATCGGCTTTTCCATGAAGATGTGCGCGCCGGCGCCGGAGACGGCTTCGATCATCTCCACGCGCTGGTCCGCCCAACGGGGACAGATGCTGACGAGGTCGGGCTTTTCCTTGCGCAGCATCTCCCGGTAGTCGGCGTAGATGCGCGCCGCGCCGGTGCGCTTGGCCGCTTTCGCGGCGCCTTCGGCCACCGGGTCGGCGACGGCGAGGAGTTCGGCGCCGGGGATGGACTTCCAGACGAGGTCGATGCCATGTCCGAAATCGCCATGCCCGGTGTGGCCGATCACGCACACCCGCCATTTCCGCGGGGCGGCGGAGGAGAATCCCTGCACGGCTAAACCCGCCGCGGCCGACTTCAGGAGTGAGCGCCGGTTCATCTGCGTGACACTCTGATCGTACACCTGCATGGGAGGTGGATGCGCCCCGGGGCGGGCGGTGATGGGGGCGGGCGGTGCCTGGAACCCAATGCACCTGACTTCAGCTCCGGCTGGCACCCAATTCCATTTCTCCCACCCCGCCCCTCAATTTCGTCCAGGTCATTGCAAACACGGATGTTTTCGAATATCCGCCGCTCTGGACAGCACGACGGGAATTCTCAGACAGGCCCCCTGGCGCGCCCGGCTTCTCCCTCCGACACCCGCAAGTCATTGAAAATACGTGCAACCAATTGGGTGCCAGCCGTTGTTTGAATTAGGGGAATTGGGTTCCAGGCACCGAATAGTCCGCATATGCCATTGGGGGTAGGGGCGCGGCGGCGCCGTACTGCCCCAGAACCGGACAGGGTTGCCGATGTGTTGACCGAATTTGGAGATAAATTTCCGCCTCGTCTTTTCAAGCACTTGCAGACACCCACAGCCCGCCCCCCTCGCGCCTCCGCCCAATCCGCCTGTTATCGTGAAACCGGAGTTGGTTCCACGCCGGCCGGCACAATCACTCCACGCTGACGAATGAAAATTCGCCCAAGCGTAGCCGTCGCGCCAGCGATGGGACAGAACAGTCTGGTCCACAGTGGCAATCTGGCCTTGGCCCTGGATCAGGCACAATACCGCGGATTGAAGTTCTGCGCGATGAAAATAGCCGCCTTCCAGCCCTCCAAAAGGGGGTCAACGTGCGGCGGGCGCCCGGCAACCATGACGGAAACCGGGCCGGCGGGAGTTGAAAGGGATGACTGGAAGCCCCTCCCGCCCTTCGTCAGCTAAAACCATCTCCGGAGTCCCGGACCAGTGTGTCCGGAGGCCCCCGTTACGTGGTGATTAACTCTTTTCTCGACTTCGCTTCGCGCAAAGCGGCGACATCGTAGCGCTCCGGAAAACGCGCGATGCTCTCGCGAACCTCCCCGCAGACCCGCGCCCGCCACGGCGCCACCTCGACGGCCAGCAACTGCGATTCGCGGATTTTGGCCTCGCGAAACACGCCCGCCCGGTGCAGTTCGTCGTGCCGCCGGACGATCGCCTCCGCGGCGGCCTTGTCCTTCATCCGGTTCACCAGATGATTTCGCTTCGCGGCGGGAAACGGCAGCGCATAGTCGGGAAACCAGACATATTCGGGCGTTGCGACGAACAAAGGCAGCAAGGGGAAGTGGATTTTGAGCGAATAACGCTGCTCGCGGCCGGCCCGGTCGAGTCCGCGCGCCGTGTAGAGATCGGGCAGGAACAGATTCGGCATGTCCGCCGCTTCCTGAAATTCGTGCACGATACTGGTGGCGTTGGTGTGAACGAGAAACTGCCAGGCTTTCGGGCTTTGGGCATAGCGCCCATAGCTGGAATCGGGCCCGAAGGGGGTCAGTGCGCACTCCGAGCCATCGATGAGCACATCCGCGTCCGGACCGACGGCCACGCACGGATGTGTGGGATGCAGGCTTCGTTTCGCGCCGGGGTACAAGCGCAGCACTTCCGACAGCATGCCGCTGCGCGAGGGCGTCCGGACGGGGTCAAACAGCGGGTCGCCCGCGATGAACTCCTCGGCCGTGCCCGCGAAGGGAAACGTGGGCATCAACAGCGTGCATCCCGGCACGGCTTCCCGCAACGCGTCGAGGATGATCCGCGGTCCGCCCACCAGATAGCCGAGGCCGCTCAACTGGCTGTGGATGCAGATCCAAGCCCCGTCCGGCATGCCCATTCGCCGGATGGCCTTGACCAGGTCCTTCCGGGTCACCCGCTGGAAGCATTGCCGTTTCCAGTTGTCCGCCGCCCTCCGGATGCCCTTGGGAAACAATCGCTTCTTGATCGCCTGCAGCATGGTATCCACCCGAATCGCGGCGGCGTGCCGGATCGACTAGGCCAGCGCGCGGGTGTCGAGGGTGCCTTCGCGTTGGGCTTCGTAGGCGGCGATCTGGGCGTCGTGCTTCAGGACGAAGCCGAGTTCGTCGATGCCTTCGAGCAGGCACATCCGCGAGAAGGCGTCGATCGGGAATTCGACCGCGGTGC
>DNFG01000481.1 GCA_003487005.1 Bryobacterales bacterium | reverse complement strand
TCCGGATATTCATAGCCCGACGAGAGATAAATGCCGCGGTGCCGGTCCAGGTCCCGCAGCAGGTGGCGCAAGCCACGACGGTAGGGAAGACGGGACAGGGTCCGGGTGACGTCAATCCCGGAGCGGGTGGTGTAGCAAAGCTGGCGCATGAGCGGTGGAAACCTACAGGGTACCACCGCGCCCGCTCCGGACGTCCTCGCGGACGCTCGCGACAGTCCCCCCCGGTGCTTGACCGCCTAGACCGGTCTCCTGCGCCAGAGCAGGCCAATCAACCCCGCCCCCAGCAGCCACACGGTCCCTGCCTCGGGCACCTGCGACACCGGCAGATCGGCGAACCTCAGATTGTCCAGGACGATGTGCGGGCCTGTCCCGCCATCCCCGGGGTCGTCCACACCGCCCGTGCCTGAGAACTCCACCCGGTTGATCCCGCTCCAGTTAAGTTCGATCAGCGCCGGCGAGAGGGTGCTCAGAAGTACATTGTGCTGATAGACTTGCACCGCTCCAAGGAAACCCGTAAAGGTCGCTTCCAGCCCCTCGCTCCACGCCGCCGTGGCATGGAAGCCCGTCAGATCAAACGTGCCCGATGCCAGTGAGAACGCTGCCGGGTTGCCCTGAGGATTCGCCGCCACGTTCGATGCCGAGACCACCCCCCGCTCATACCCGCTGTCCGGCACGAATTCCCCCCGGACCACCCGCATATTCTCCCAATTCAGACCGCCATAACCTGACGGCATCGGCACCGCCGAGGAAGTGATGACGTCGTCAAACATCAACGTCACAGGCCCGGCCCACACCACCGACACGGCCGTTAACAACAGCAGAACCAAAGCCTGCATCCTCATTTTGGGGGTCCTCCGAGACCCACTTCACAGTAGGCTGTTCTGGGGTTGAAGTCAAGATCGATCTAGGACATTCGTCCTAGGAAATTCCTGATTCTTTTCCGCCGCGCCGCCCCACGCCTTCCTCGTGCTGGTACAAAGGAAGGGTGAGGGTTCTACTCTTCCTTGCGGCCGCCGCTACCCTGGCCGCCCAACCGCCACTGCCGAAATGGAGCGAAAAGCAGGTCATCCGGACGGTGACGAACTCCCCCTGGGCGCAGCGTCTGACCGTGCCGCTGACCTGGCGCAAGGACCAACCCCGTGTCGCCACCCACCGCGACATCCCCGGCGCGGACCCCGTCCGCGAGCGCACCGGCAGCGGACTCGGCCCCCTCGGCGGCATCGGCGCCCCGCCCAAGGACACTCTTCCGCACAAAGCCGATCTGATCGTCCGCTGGGCCAGCGCCCTCCCTGTCCGCCAGGCCAAAGCCGTCTACACGAAGAAACCGGAGAGCGTTGACGAATTCGGCGCTTACTACACGCTGGAGATCTTCGGCCTGCCGGTCGAAATCGCCCATCTCGGCCCCGAGAATGTCCAGGCGATCGCAATGGGTGGCGCCGTGCTCCGGACGAAGTCCGGGCGGACACTGAAACCCGCCGCCGCCGATGTCCGGATCGGTGGGACTTCGGCCACTGTTTTCATTCACTTCCCGCGCAGAGAGCCCCTCACAGTGAAGGACGAATTCGTTCAGATCGACGTCGATCTGCAGATTCTCCGCTTCGCCGAGCGCTTCCTGCTCAAGAAACTCGAATACCAGGGCCAACTTGAGCTTTAGCGGCCTTTACTGCGCCGTTTGCGGGCCAGTTAACGCATTCCAGGCGTCGATATAGCGCTGATTGCGGTCACCCTGCGGCACCCACTTCGGCGCCTCGACCGACTCAGCAACTCTGCTGACCACCACCGCGCAGGTCCGCGTCACCCGCGCCATGTTGTCATAATCCAGCTTTTCCCAGTGGTCGCCCGGACGGTGGTAATCGGGGAAGATCCAGGCGACGGCCAGGGTGATCGCCGGAACTCCCTGATCCGCAAAGGCTTGATTGTCGCTCCGGGCGAAGAACGAGTCCGAATTGCGCTCGTGCTTCCAGGCCTCGACGCCCGTCTGCTTCCCTGCCTCGATCAGCAGATCACCCAGACTGGTGTAATCGAAGCCCGAAGCGGTCAACCGGCCCACCTGCGGCCCCTCGACATCGTCGGTGCGCCCCATGTGCTCGAAGTTCAGGTTCGCGACGGTGCTTCTGAGCGGAAAAACTGGGTTCTGGGCGTAAAAACGCGCGCCAAGAAGACCTTTTTCCTCGCCAAACCAGGCGGCGAACACCAGCGTCCGCTTCGGCCTCTGCCCTGCACCTGCGAAGGCGCGGGCCAGTTCCAGCAGGACGGCCGTCCCGCTGGCATCGTCGTTCGCCCCGTTGTGGATCTTGTCCTCGCCCTGGACGCGGACATTGACGCCGACATGGTCGTAGTGGGCGCTCAGGAGCACGAAGGTCTTGCTCAACTCGGGGTCAGAGCCCGGCAGCACGCCAATGACATTCTTCAACTGGACCGTCTCCCGCTCGGCTGCGGGCAGCGTTCCCGAGGCCTTCAGGGTCAACGGACCGTCCGCGAGCGGACCGATCAGTTCGCGCAGCGCCGGATCGCTGGTCACCAGCAGCGGCGAACGGCCGGCCGTCGCCGCCGCTTCGCCCGCCGTCAGGCGCGGACCCTGCATCACGAAACCGGGCATCACCACCATCCGGGCGCCCAAATCCAGCAGCGCGTCCCGCT
>DNFG01000034.1 GCA_003487005.1 Bryobacterales bacterium | reverse complement strand
TCAACCCCTTCCACGTCCTTGTCCCCCACCTCCACGGTCGTCGAGCCATAGTATTCAGAATTCGCGCCCGCGTAGGCCAGCAGCCGTGTCGTCCCGCGCAGATCCGGCACAAAGGAAAAATCCGCCCCCGGAGGCAAAGGTTGCGAAACGGTCTCCTTCATCCCCTCCAGCCAGTCCCGCTGAACCGACAGCCGGACCGGCGCCGGCGGCGCGCCGCCCTCCGCCGTCACGAATCGCCCCCAGACCCGGACCACCGGCGTCCGCCGCATCTTGAAGTCGATCCCGCTCAACCGCGCCCCCGAGAAGACCTCCAGCGGCAACGCCTCGGCCTGCTGCAGGTACATTAGTTTGTCCCCGCTCCCCCGTGGCGGCGGCTTTAAACGCAGCAGGTAGCTGCCCGGCTTCAGCTTCCCCATTCGATACCGTCCCTGCTCGTCCGTCTTCGCATACCCGCCGGGGAGCGTCCTCACGACCCCTTGCATCGTTTCCCGCAACCACGCCTGCACCGCCACGCCCTCCACCGGTTTCTCCAACTCGGGGTCGTACACCGCCCCCTCCAGCGAGGCTTCCACCGCCATTTTCAACGTAATCCCCTGCATGGATTCCCCCGCCGCCAGGTTGTACCGGGTCCGTTGCAGCGAGCCTTCGCGCGTGATGAACCCTTCCGCGGTCACCTGCAGCGCGAATTTGGCCGGAGTTTCGAGTTCAATCCGGAATCGCCCGTCTTCCCCCGTGAATGTGTGCGGACCCGCCGAATTCGCCGCCGAAAGTACCCTCGAACCATCCCGCGGCTCCGTCCAGCGTACCTGCACCAGCGCATTCGGGACCGGCGCCCCCGCGATGTCATCCACCACGATGCCCTCCACCGCCGGTTGCGCCCAAACTCCCAACGAGGAAGCCAGAACCGCCAGTGCGAGTTTCATAGGTGAATAGTATCGGACTCGTCGACCCGCGGCGAGCCTTCTTCCGCTCCCCCTACAGCCCCGGGTACATCGCGTGCGCCGTGTCGGGCGAGACCACGCCTCTGCTCTTTCTCAGCCTCTTGTTCGCATACATCCGCTCGTCCCCCCGCGCCAGCAACTCGTCCGGAACCACCCCGTCCGCCGGCGAATACGCCACCCCGATACTCAACGAAACCACCGGATGGCCGCACACCCGCCGCCCCGCTTCCGTCACTGCCAGTCCAAAGCTCCGCACCCGGTCTTCGATTGACTCGTCCCCGATCCCCGGCAGCAGAATCACGAACTCGTCGCCGCCCATCCGCGCCACGAAATCGTACTCGCGGCACCGCTCCCGCAGTCCCGTCGCCACCGCCTGCAACACCTGGTTGCCCGCCAGATGCCCGAATGTGTCGTTCACCGCCTTGAATCCGTCCAGATCGCAGACCAGCACCGCCAGCCTCCGGTCCGCCCGCGCATTGCGCGCAATCTCCTGTTGCAATTGCAGATACAGCCCCGCCGCGTTCGGCAGACCCGTCAGCGCATCCAGCGACGCCTGCTCCTCGGCCCGCTGATACCGCCGTGCCGACTCCAGCCACGACGCAAACCGCGGCGCAAACGCCGCCAGCAGCCTCGCGTGCCGCCCCTCGAACACCGTCCGCCCCAACCCATACACCGTGAACACCCCCGGCACCCCCTGATCGCTCACCAGCGGCACCGCAATCGCCGTCGCCCCCTCCAATTGCGGCAGATTGCCCAGAATGCAACTCAATTCCCCCGCCGCCGGCGCCTGAACCTGCGCGCTTCTCTTCAACGCAGCCTTGCCCGACGCCCCCGCCCCCTCCTCCAGCACCGCCCCGGTGAACCGCTCACTCCACTGCCCGCACGCCCGCACCAGGTGCAACCGCCCATCCTTCAATGCCCACAACGCCGCGCACGTGTGCGGCACAATCCGCTGCAGCCGCTCTTCCACCACCGGCAGGATTGTCTCGATGTCCAGCGTCGACGATAACTCGCCCAGCAGGTCCTGCACCTGCATCTCCTCCCGGTGCGCCTCCGCGATCGCCGACAGGAACCCGGGCAGCGGCTTCGACCCGTCCTCGTTGTCTCTCAACACCCGTTCCAGCTCCGCCTTCTGCTCCCGCAATGCCTGCACCACCTCCGGATCGTACGCCGATCCCGCATCCCGCTCAATCGCTTCGATCGCCTTGCCCAACGGCAACGCCCTCCGGTACTTGCGCTCGCTCAACAGTGCGTCCACCGCGTCCACCACCGCGAGTATCCGCGCCCCCCGCGGAATCTGGTCCCCGCGCAGACCGTCCGGATAGCCCTGCCCGTCCCAGCGCTCGTGGTGCGCCCGGATCATCGGCGCCACCGGATACGGCAACCGCGCCCGCTGGACAATCTCCGACGCCACCACCGGATGCAACTTCAACCGCTCGAACTCCTCCGGCAATAACCGCCCCGGCTTCGACAGAATATAATCCGGCACCGCCATCTTCCCGATGTCGTGCAACAACGCCGCCAGTTCCAGCGCCTTCAGGTCGTCCGCCGTCATCCCCAGCGATTCCCCCAACAGCCGCGCCGTCCGTCCGATCCGGTGCAGGTTCGGCCGCCCCCCGCTCTCCCGCGCCCCCACCGCCAGCGCCATCGCCTCCAGCATCTCCGTCTGCAGCGTCGTTACCTCCGCCGCCTTCACCCGCTCCTGCTCCACCCCCCCCACCTGCGCCCCGTAAGCCCGCGATAACAATACGAACACCGGCGCCCCCACTAACGCCACCAGCCAGACCGGCAGCGGCTGGGTCAATAACAACAACCCTGCCAGCGCACTGCCCGCCAGATGGTACGGCACCGACCACAACGAACCCTCTCGCCACACCTCCAGAAGCCGCCGCCGCTCCGCCAGCGACCTCGCCGCGGCCCTCGGCATCTCCAGCGCCGCCGCTCCGCCAGCGACCTCGCCG